>CAZKWM010000068.1:0-6609 GCA_964556405.1 uncultured Methanotrichaceae archaeon
TGAGAATCTTCCTCGCAAAATAAAAAATTAATAAGTAAAAACGTTGATCGGGATTCCTCATTCCTCGATGCTCGGCAAGGGGTTTAATCGCATCAATGATCCCCCACGCGGGGGATCCCCCTCGTTAATCAGGAAACTCCAGCCGGCGATTCCTAGGTTATTGGCATCAGAATCCAGGGAAAATTGTATTTCTTGGAGGAAGGTAGTTGCAAAATTTGTTGTCCTATTGAGCCGAGCAACTCGTCGTTTAAAGAGAAAAATATTAAAAATTGATGGCAGCCCGAGCTACTTTCTGAACTCGAGCTTGCAGTCGTCCTTGGCTTCAAGCAGGTAGCCCTTCCCCTGTTCCAAGGTCTCATTGCCGCTCACCTGGGCCCAGCTCGATCCATCGTACTTCCAGAGGAAGGTGGATACATACCCCTTGGCAGCCGCCTGGGGATAGCTGTACCTCTTATGCTCGGCGCTCACGATCACGCTGTTTATGCTCACCGTTCTGTTGTACGGGACTCCTATTAAATTCCAGCCCTTCACCAGGCTCAGGCGGTAAGGCAGCTCCACGGGTTTTCCTGATACCTCTATGGTGAAGTTACCTGAGCTGTCCAACATGTATCCTCTGCCCGCCTCCAGGCGGCTGACGTTATTCATGCCGTTATCCTCGGTGGTGAAGCTCCAATCCTGGCCTGCCACAGTGAAGATGCCTCTATAGGGCTTGTTGCTGAAGTACTTGGAGACCGATGCATCCTTGGGATTGAGATCCAGGGATATGGCGCTCCATCCCGGGTTTATCCTGATGATCTGGGTCTCTCCGGGTATCACCTCGTGCTCCACGGTGAAGGTCCTGGTCTCGTTTACCTTGGGCCGTATCACCGGCCACATGACCTTCTTGCCCTGGGCCATGATCTTCTCGTCGTGGAAGACGGCCTGGCCGTCCTCCTTGACCACCACCTTCTCGGCGTCCTTGGGGATGACGACCTCTCCTATGAGGGCGGCAGGGGAGTTGAGGAGGAGCTTTCCGTCTGAGACCTCGGTCTGCATCCAGTAGACCCAGTTGGTGGCCATCTCATTATTGGGGGTAATGGATGCCTCTAACTCAGCTTTGGCGTAGCTGGCACCTTCATTGGTGGCAGGGGCCGCCACGGGGCTGATAGCAGGGCCGGCTGTAGAGTTGACTGTAGCCTTGGCTGTAATGTTGGTCGTAACATTGGCTGCAGGACTGGCCATAGCATTAACCGCAGGCTTTACTGTAACGTTGGATGCAGAGCTGTTAGTTGCTGAGCTTTTGACTGCAGTACTGTTGATTGTGGAGCTAACAGCGGGTTTAAGTGTGGTGTTGTTGGCTGCGGAGCTGGCTGATGCAAAGCCAGCTGCAGGGCTTCCTTCAGGGTTCTTTACCTGGGTCACAACCTCGGTGTAAGGCAGGGGCGGAGTCCTCGGCACCGCCGGCCTGAAGCAAGGATCGCCGAAGAGGGTGCTTATGCTCAGGGTCTCATTCATCATGCTCTCGGCGGACGGCCACCCATCAGGCAGTATCTCGTCGTAATCCTTCATGTCCTTGAGGCTCTGGGCTCCCTTGAGCTTCATGCTGTAGAGGTTATCAGCGTCCTGCACTGCCTGGCCCACGGTGGCGTTCTCGTAGACCAGGGCCTGATAGAACCTCTTGTGGTGGTCCTCTGATACGCAGATGTAGGAAAGGCTGGAATATCCCACGTAGTTCAACGACCCTGCTCTGACGAAGGCCAGGGCAATGGAGTCGTCAAGCTTCATGGGTACGTACATCTGCACCCCTCCGGCTCTCACGGTTGTGCCCTTGAGCCTGGCTGTCATGCAAGCCTCGACTGTAGTGGTCTGGGGAGCCAGGGTAAGTTCCTTGACGTGGGCCTCGTTCAGAGTCTTGTCATTAAGTGACCACTCTGATAGAGCCCATAGGCTCTGATCGCCGTGGTGGTTAAAAGCCACTATATTCTGGCCGTTGTTCATGAGGGCGGAGACCATCTGATAGGTCGCCTCCTCCCAGCGCAGTTCCCTCACCTTGAACCCCGCCTGCTCCAGGTAGTCCCTGATGCTTATGATTATGGGCGACTGGGGCCAGGCCAAGGGCGCGGAGGGTATGGTCAGAACGCTGTCCTTCCAAGCGCCCTGGAGCTTATCGTAGGCCAGGGTCCTGGCCACCATTTGGGAGGCGTCGTAGACGCTGAGGCCAATTATCCTGCCCATGGCCACCTGGCTGTAGTTGCTGCCATACTGGTTTATCCTGTAGTCCCTGTAGATGTTGAAGGATACGGTATCACTGAAGTTCTGTTGCAGGCCGGTGGGCACAAAGGGCATGGAGCCGGGGTCCCCAACCACTATCAGATACTGGGGTGAGATCTTGGCATCGTCCACTCTCTGCTTGAGCTTCTCTTCCACCTTCTTTGGATCTATCTCCTGGGGATTAGTGGCCACGTCTACCAGCAGGGCTTTCCTGGCTGCGGCAAGTTGAGCCGAGACTAAGGATAGCCTTGGAACCTGGGTATGGCTGAAGGCGGTGATGTTCACGGCGGGCACATTGGACCTGACGTTGATAGTGTAGTTATCGGTCTTGTGGGTGTAGCCGTCCCCTGCTTCCAGGTTGAACTTCCAGACACCTGGGGAGGCCATGGGCACTGTGGTGTGGTAAAGCTTGCCCGGAGTGATATTGGTGGTGGTCACTGTGCCTGCCCTGTCCTCGGGGCTGTAGAGGTTTATGGATGTATACGACGCCTCCCTGGCCAAGCTCCAGCTGACGTTGGCAACGCCCGTGGGCATATCGGCAGGATAGGTTATGTTGGTTATGGGCCAGCTCTCGGCTTTGCCCACTGTCACGTTCTCCAGCTTTCCACCCTGAGTTACGGTGATGCCGTTGTCCAAGCGCTGTTTCCATCCGGCATCCATGGGATAGAGGATCTCTGCCTCCAGGGCCAGGCTGGCGGTCTTACCGCTCTCTATGTCACCTACGTCCCACAGGAGCAGGGACCCGTCGCTGAAGGCGTTGAAGGCGTTGGTCTGCTCTCCCGTGTAGGGATCTAGGATGGACACAGTTCCCTGGCTGGCTTTGGGCCACTTGAGCAGCCGCCCGTTCGGGAAGTTATCATTGAGGATTACCTGCTTGGCGGTACCAGTATCTATGTTCATGAGGCTGATGTTAAGCCTTACTATCTCTCCCGTCCTCTCGGAGGGTATCTGGCCGGGGCTTATGTCCACGTCCACCAGGATGGGGCCTGCCTTTCCGCGTTTGATCTCTGACTTGGGCTCGAACTGGATGAGGGATAGATCCTTGGAATTGGCCATGACCACGACCTTGGGGTCCTCGCCCCTGCTCTTCATCTCCTTGAGCAGAAGGTCCTGGTTATCATCTATTACGGTCATATTCATGGAGGTTAGGTTGCTTCTGACAGTATCTGCTATGGGACCTACTACTACCGTGGTATTGGCACCAAGGCGCTTTAGGGCTAAAACTGTCTCATCGGGCATCTTATCGCTCGTGAAGAGCACGGGCCAATTGAGGTAGGAGGCGAGGGTTGCTGCCTGGAGGCCGGAGGTGTAGTTATCGCCGACGATTACTGCTCCAGGAGATCTGATCCACCGGTCACTTATCTCCCTGGCCATCTGGTAGATGTTCTTGTTGTCTATCCTGGCGCTCGTCTGATAGGAGATGTTGCCTATTCCCAGGGTTCTCGTGGTGACGCCCTTGAGCTGGGCGAGGAGCCACCTGGCCGAGGCCGAGGGGGGCTCAAGCTCGGACCAGATGGGTGTGTAGACCACATTGTACTCGAAGGCCATACCCCTGGCGCCTGAGGAGACAAGGTCCTCTATGTATTTCACGGCACCCTCCACGTTCTGGGTGGAGAGGGTGTACTCGACGTAGTTGTTGCTCAGCCTTATGTAGACGGGCTTGTCTGTCATTCCCGCGGCAAGGTGAGCGTCGCTCGGTGATACGGGCGCAATCAGGGTAAAATCAGCAACCTTGGATATCTCGGGGAAGTTATACCCCTGGCTCCTGTCGAAGGGGCTGCCTATAGCTACGCCCAGATCTACGGGGCCAAGATCTGTGGTTATGTTCTTGGCCTCCTTGACTATTTCCAGGGCCTGATTCTGCTTCCACTGCTTCCACCTCTCCATGTTGTAGCCGCTGGCGTAGATCTTGGAAAGATCGATCCCAGTGTCCTTGAAGAACTTGTCCTGGCAGTAATCACAGAAGCAGCAGCTGTCATCCTGGAAGCCGAAGTTGTAGAGGACTACGCCGTCGGCCTTATCGTCCTCCACCAGCTTTTCTATCCTGTTGTAAAGCTCATCCCTGGCATCGGGGTTCACTGGGCAGAAGTAGTCTCCAACTTTGCCGTTCCCCGGTCCTGACTTCTGGAGGCGGTCATCGGTCTTGTTGGTCGAGACGTTATCAAGGCCCGCCTCATCGAGGAAGGCGTTTCTGGAAACGTTCATGACATCCGTACCCCGGTTCAGCAGGATTGACATATCGATCTCTTGGGCCGCAGGCTCCTGCTTGGCTTTTGGCTCCAGACCTGCGGTGACGTAGATCTTGATGCCCTCCTGGTGAGCCATCTTTATGGTGCCATCTATCAGTTTGCCGTCGCCGTGGATGACTATGGCCGTCACATTGGCGAGCTTCAGGGTGTGCAGGATCTCCGCTGCCCCGTACCTATCCAAATCCTTGTACTCCACCCATCCTAGGCGGTTGCCGGCGTCCACGTTCTTGGGCAGGATGAGGAGGGTCTTGTCCACGGTTGTGTTGTTCTCGGACCATATGGCTAGGGGGGTGGTGGCCACCGAGCTGTGCCAGTCATCGGCCCCCACCAGGACCACGTCCTCCACATTGCCTTTAACGCCCCTTTCCAGCTGGGCACTGACACAAAAAGTGAGGAGTGCCAGGATCAAGAGAACATGATGAATCCTCATTAAGCCACCTTTTCTATGGAGATGCCCATCTCTTCCAGGGATTTCATTATATCCTCGCGGACTTTGCCCACTACCACGGCATGGGTAAACCTGGTATTTCTCTCAGTAAGGCTTCTAAGAATCAGCCTTGTATCATCTGTCATCCCCGAATCGCATATCACCAAGGACAGGTTCCTAATCTTGGCCTCTCTGTAGGCCTTGAAGAGATCGATATCCTTGGGTCCTGTGAAGACCAGACCGTTGGTGCCATTGATGGCAATGGCTGAGATGTACATTAGGGAGGTATCAAAGAGGCTGTTTCCATTGATCCTGGTGACATTGACCGACTGTACCAAGTATCTCTCAGTATCCAGGGGAACTATGGACTCGTTGCCCAGGATTATCACCTTGGCGAAGGCCTGGAGGCTCTCCTTGTCCTTCTGACTGAGCTTTCCTCCCGAGGCTGCCATGAAGGGCAGGCTTGCGTTGTCGATGACGCCCAAGGAGGCCATGGTGTTGTACCTGATGTCGTCACTGGTCAGGGCCACTGTGCCATTGGGCTCAGAGGCCATCAACACTGCCAGCTCGTCCGGCATGGGCACGCCGTTGGAGTCCATGAGCTTGAAGAGGACTGGATACTGGCCCGGCTTTGTAGCCATCATGGTGAAGTTGGCAACTCCAGCCTCGTCCGGAGTAACCATGACCGCCTGAACCAAGGGTATAACCATCAGCTCCGGAGGAATGATGAGCCCTACCTCTACCATCTGATTCACATCCAGAGAGATCTTGAGGCTTCCCGTATACGTCCTGTTGGTGGCTATCTCCGCAGGAACCTCTACCTTGGTGCTGTATCCTCTGACCGCCACCCCGAACTTCACCGAGGCATTTACGGAGGAGTTCATGGATTTGTTGCCCTGGGAGGTTGCCGTGATTCGGACGTCACCCTTCTCGCCCCCATCGGCGGATTTGAACTGGAGCTTCATGGGATGAGTTATGCCCGGACCCAGGGGAAGCTGATAGGGCAGGGGAACCTCGTTGTCCCCCTCCATGAGGTTGGCTAACCAGCCGCCTGGCATGGTTCCCACATCTATGGAGACCACGTCCCTGAAGTCGCCCAGGTTCTTGACCTCCAGGTCGAACTCAGCGGGGTCATCGGGCTTCGCGAAGGCTGAAGCCGACCGGGCATCATTTATGGTCATGCTCAGGCCGTAGCTCTCCTTCTTGGCTACCTCCACATTGAAGTTCACCACCACCGGCGTCGAGGGCGGGGCGTCGTCCATGATGTACATGAATCCAGTGTAGGTCCCCGGCTTGATCTCGGCAGGTACGGCAAAGAAGATCTTTACGGTCCCTTTATCATGGGGGGCTATTGTGTGAACCTCTGAGAGATCTAAGAATACGAAGTCCTTGGCATTTCCTCCCACAGGCGTGTTGGATACCTTGGTGATGGCGGTATCCCCTGTATTTGTAAGAATCAGAACCTTCTCTTCCACCTCACCTGGGTGGAGTACTATGTCGAACCTGTCCCTATCCACGGAGAGCTGCCCGCTCGCTACGCCGGACAAGAGGACCAGGACGATGATGGTGGGGTAAATGAGCTTCATCTGAACCACGTGCATATCATATGCCAGATTTTTTTACGGTCATATACCAAGGTATAAAGCAGTTAGTCCCATGCCATAAATAAATTTGGCTACAGAT
>CAZKWM010000068.1:6709-9459 GCA_964556405.1 uncultured Methanotrichaceae archaeon
GGGAAGAGATATATCTGTCGGCTGATGACGTAATTTTAAGGGATAATTCATGGATCGCGAGAGAGCCTATCTGGTGGCGACGCCCTTCAAGAAGAGGGGCAAGGGAAGCTTAAAGGTCAGCGACTTCGTCTTTGCCCTATCCCTGGACCTCAAGTGGGGCCCTCCTGAGAAGGTTCGCGCCCTCTTGAGGGAAGCCGAGGCAGAAGGGCTGGTGAAGATTGAGGGCGACATAGTCCACGCCTCCTTCGGGGAGATGGAGGTACCCGTGGGATTCAAGCCCACCACCGAGGAGGGCATCCTGGAGAGGGCTATCCGGCTTGTCACCTCCAAGACCGGGATGAGCCGAAAGGAGGTCATATCCATGGCCAACGAGCGCCAGAGCTCCTTAAGCGGCCTGGTGGATATGGACGCCGTGGTCCTCCTGGTGGCCAGAGAGCTGGGACTCGACGTGAGCACCCTTGCAGCCGAGGCCTACCAGAACCTGATCTCCAAGGAGGGGAGCTAGACGGCTGATGATACAATCTATGATCTACTGGGCATATCCAGGTAGAGAGCAGAGGAGATCGCCGGACTGGTAAGGACGTCCTTTGCCAGGTCCAAGGGCCCAGGGGACTGGATAAAGAGGCTGGTCGAGGAGTTCGGAATAGAAGAAAAGAACGCTGAGGTCTTTGCCTGCGGGTGGTTTGCCGGCAGGTACGCTGGGGCCTCGGACGTCTTCAAGGCCGTGCAGAGGGAGATGGATAAGATAGAGGATGAGGGAACGTATCCACCCATGGATGGCTACGCTTAGGGCTTGAAGATCGCCTTGGTGTATTCGTCTTCCCTGGCATCGAACCTCTGATACGCCTCAGGTGTTTTATCCAGAGGGACCATCGAGGCAGCAAATGATAGCCTTTCTTCGCGGCCTCGGTAGGCGCTACCAGATCCTCGTTCATGAAGATGCCTATGATCCCTAAGGCGTCTGTTGGGTTTATGATCTGCTCCACGTGGTCGCCCTTAGTGAAGTCCACAGGTATTGCGCCTATAGCTCTTGGCCCTTATCCAGCCTGGCGGGTTTGTAATCCGCCACGCAGACCAGAGAGGCTCCCTGAAGGATGGAGCTGTATGCTGCTAGGAAGGCCTACCGGCCCGGCCCCAAAGACCGCCAGTGTGGCGCCGTACTTAACCTTGGCCAGCTCAGTGGCAAACCAGCCGGTGGGAAATATATCGGATAGCAGAGCGAAGTCGTCCTCCCACTTATCCCCCGGTGTGCCCGGCAGCTTTATGCAGTTGACCTCGGCGAAAGAAACCCTAAGATACTCGGCCTGAGCCCCAGCATAGGGCCCCATCTGGGCGTAACCGAAGGGCTGCTCCGGCGCCTGCCTGGGGATTCATGGTCAGATAGGCGCTGGTATAGCCTCTAGTACAGTTGAAGCAGAAGCCGCAGGCGATAGTTAAAGGTTACAACCACTCGATCTCCTTTCTTTAAGGAGACCACTGCATCTCCTAACTCCTGTATCACGCCCATGACCTTGCCGGACCTGGTCTTGGGGATATCATTGACGAAGTAGACCGTGTCGGGGTAAGCGACTGGGCCGAGAACGGTCCTGACGTGCTTGGATATGTCCTTCTTCAGGTCCTCGCTCTCAGATACTCCGTCCCTGAGGATGACGAAGGCGACGATCTTCTCTCCCTTGACCTCATCGGGCTGGCCGATTACTGCGGCCTCTGCAACCTTCGGGTGGGAGACTGCTGCGGACTCGACCTCGGCATTGGAGATCCTGTGGCCTGCTACCTTCAGGACGTCGTCGATTCTGCTCTGTATCCACCAGTACCCCTCCTTGTCCCTGGTGGCCTTATCAGCATCCATGTGTATGCCGTGTTCGACGTACTGTGAAGTCGGTGACAATGGACTAGAAAAGCTCAATATTTTTTTTTAAAAAAAAAGGGGGAAAATCCCGCTCACTTGTCGATGCGCGGGATGTTCTCTACGGACTCTGGGTTGGCCAGAGCAGACAGGTCGCCGGTCTCCTTTCCGAGAGCCTTGGCCTTGATGACACGTCTCATGATCTTGCCGGACCTGGTCTTGGGGACATCCTTGACGAAGTAGACCGTGTCGGGGTAAGCGACTGGGCCGAGAACGGTCCTGACGTGCTTGGATATGTCCTTCTTCAGGTCCTCGCTCTCAGATACTCCGTCCCTGAGGATGACGAAGGCGACGATCTTCTCTCCCTTGACCTCATCGGGCTGGCCGATTACTGCGGCCTCTGCAACCTTCGGGTGGGAGACTGCTGCGGACTCGACCTCAGCGTTGGAGATCCTGTGGCCTGCTACCTTCAGGACGTCGTCGATTCTGCCCTGTATCCACCAGTATCCATCCTTGTCCCTGGTGGCCTTGTCACCGGCGAGGTATGTGCCGGGCTTGACTTGCCAGTACATCTCCCAGTACTCCTTCTTGTACCTGACTTCATCTCTGAAGAAGGCGCGGAGCATGGAGGGCCAGGGTGTCTTCTGGACGATGTTTCCGCCGTAGCCGAGGGCCACGGAGTTGGCATCCTCATCGTAGATATCGGTGTTCATGCCGGGCAGTGGGAAGCAAACGGATCCGGGCTTCTCGGGGGTCATGCACAGAGGAGCGATGACGTGGCACCCGGTCTCAGTCTGCCACCAGGTATCGATGATTGGGGACTGGTCTGCGCCGATGTTCTTCCTGAACCACATGTAGGCTTCTGGGTTGAGGGGCTCGCCCACAGAGGCCAGTACCCTGACGG
>CAZKWM010000068.1:9559-11156 GCA_964556405.1 uncultured Methanotrichaceae archaeon
CGGTCATGGGTACCTGGACACCGGTCCTCTTGACGACTACTACCTTCTTGACGGATGGGGCGGTCTTTAAGGCCTCATCTACGTTGGGCTTGAGTGGCAGGGGCTTGCCGCGCCTGTAGAATCCATCGGCTGTGACTACAACCTTGGCCTCAGCATCGTTCACACGGCTGTTTAAGCCACCGGAGGAGAATCCGGAGAAGACTATGGTGTGGATGGCGCCGATCTTGGCACAGGCCAGCATGGTGATGGGCAGCTCGGGGATCATGGGCAGGTAGCATACTACTCTGTCTCCCTTTACAATGCCTGCGCTCTTCAGGGCGTTGGCCATCTTGTTGACCTCTCTGTAGAGCTCGTAGTAGGTGATGGTCCTTGTGTCGCCAACGGGCTCGCCTATGAAGTAGTAGGCAACCTTGTTCCTATTGGCGGACTTGGCATGCCTGTCCACGGCGTTGTAGGCTACGTTGATCTTGCCGCCGGTGTACCATTTGAAGTAGGGCTTGGCGGAGTCATCGAGGACCTGGGTGTAGGGCTTGAACCAATCGGCAAAGCTGGTAGCCATCTCGTCCCAGAAGTCGATGTAGTTGGTGGAGCACCAATCGCGCATCTCTTTCTCAGTCTTGAAGCCCTTCTTCTTCATCCACTGATATGCATTGGAGTGCTCTACTATCCACTGTGGAGTGTTAAAAATCCTGGTTTCTTCCTGCAGGGCAGCGGTCTTTGCTGTGTCAGCCAATTTCATACCTCCTTATCTTGATCGTTTCCCATCCCCTCCGGTCAGGCAGAAGTGCGAAGAACATCCTCCTGGTCCCTTTCTTTCGCCATGCCCTGACCATTGCACGAGCGCTGAGAGGCCGGGAAACATGAACCGGCAATCCACCTGATCATTTATAAAGTTATCGCGATATAAATGTTAATTATAGTTCATAATAATTGTCATCCATTATGATACCAAACAGCGAAGATTATTGTCGTCTTACATCTTCGAATGGATGCTCTCATTGCCAATAACTTCCGCAGAAAAAGTCGTGCTATCCGGGTAATTTAGGCCAAAGAGTAAATTATAGAATATATTTAATAATCTCTACATTTAAAAAGGAAAAAAGGGAATTTCCGCTCACTTGATGAGCGGAATGGCATCCACGGACTCAGGGTTTGCCAGAGCCGAGATATCGCCGACTGGGTTGCCCAGGGCTTTGGCCTTGATGACGCGGCGCATGATCTTGCCGGACCTGGTCTTGGGCACGTCGTTGACGAAGTAGACCGTCTCAGGGTAAGCCACGGGTCCGAGCACAGATCTGACGTGCTTGGCAAGCTCGGGCCTCAGGGGCTCGGAGGCCTCGATACCGGTCTTGAGGATGACGAAGGCCACTATGACCTCGCCCTTGACCTCGTCGGGCTTGCCTATGACCGCAGCCTCGGCGACCTTGGGGTGGGATACCAGTGCAGACTCGACCTCGGCGTTGGAGATCCTGTGGCCGGCCACCTTCAGGACATCGTCGATTCTGCCCTGGATGGTGAAGTAGCCGTCCTTATCCTTGGTGGCCTTGTCGCCAGCCAGGTATGTTCCGGGCCTGATATCCCAGTACATCTGCCAGTA
>CAZKWM010000069.1:0-10987 GCA_964556405.1 uncultured Methanotrichaceae archaeon
TTCCATAAAGGTAGGTTTTAGGATTACTCATAATAGTTATCCTCTGAAATGGAACTGGACAACTCCAATAGTCAAATACCTGAGAGGTCATAATTTTAGCCGAGGTGTTCTCGCCGGAGGCGGGTTAGGCCAGTCCGCGTGGCACGTGAGCGTATCCCTATGACATCCCCACATACGTGGTCCCCAAAAGATCGCTATCATCCTCGGCAATAATCTACGCTTCTGGCTGCGCTCCTGGAAGTAATGGGCGTGCCCAGTCGCCGCACGGGCTACCCCTAACCCTTCGTCGGGGGAAAATTCCGAAAAGCATATGTAACCAGGCTTGCCAGGTTGGAATTTGAGCGGATGATCTTTTAGATCTCTGCTAGCCTTGATTTTCGGTATCACGGTAATGCCCCTCATGATGTAATCGATGGTGATGTTATCCTCGTTGGAGACGAAGACCACCTTATCCCTCTGATTGACCTCGCCGATGTAGAAGGTATAGTTCTTCTTGGACCCCTCTGGCTTGCAGATTGCCATCCATCCGGGGTATGGCCTCCAATACCGGCTGTATCTCGGGATTCATATCATTGCCCAGCCCCAAGTGGGCTTAAGAGATCAGTGCATTCCTGGAGTCCTGAAGCTCTTTTAGCTCCAGTACATAAATGGCGTTGTAGCTGCCACTAATAAGCCACTGCCATCTTACCCATCTATGATGGAGTTATAGGATATTATGGGCTCTATATGCGTTCGACTGCCGTTTCTGGTTGGAAGAGTATATTGGCCCAGGTCCAGGGGGTGTAATCTCTAAGCGAAATAAGCTCAGATGATCCTGCTGTGATGAAAAAAATCAGGGTCAGCAATGCTAGGTATGATCCCATAATTATCCCTCGGCTTTTCACTAGGGATCTCGGATGAAAAGCTTTTGGGAATAGTGGTAGACTAGGACATTGAATCGCGGTGGAGGATTTAATAGACTGGATAATAGTAGGAAGATCACCTTAGTCTTTATGATTTATGTAAAAAAAAACCTTTGGTGATAGAAAAGATCTAATTTAAGCTTCGATCACCTCCACGGCTTGGGTATCCATGGATTGGCTATTCAGCCCATAGAGGCTCTGACGAGCATCAGGAAAGTAGAACCGCTCCTGAAGGAGATTGGCATCTTTCAGCCTCCTTAAGGCATACCTCACGGTTCTGGCGGGCAAATAGGTCTTATTTATGATATCCTTCTGGGTAAGAAGGCTGCCTGACTCCAGTACTTTGTAAACTAGCTTGGCAGACGGCGGCAGGCGATTTATGTCTATATTCGAGTTTAGCTCTATAGTCCCTTTGTCAGCAAAGGCGATCCCTCATTACCATCTCACCAATCACAATTGTTAACTGAAGGGGTATATGTAACTATCCCTAGAGGCAAAGCTGGAGCCGAGTGATCGATTATAATCAGCTATGACCGATTATCTGGAAGATCGCCTGGAAGATCTCCTGAAATTACAACAGGATAAGGCATAGGGATAGTGTCTCATTGCTTCCTTTAGAGAGCCCAGGACAAAAACCTATACATTAATATGGTCAGGAGGAATAATAGCTGAGAATTCAATTCTGGGGTGCCACGGAGATGGTGATGGGCTCCTTTGTTCCTGGTGGAGGCCAATGGATACCGGGTCATGCTGGACTGCGGTCTGGTCCAGGGAACGAGAGAGGAGGCAAGAGGCCTTAATAGATAACGAAACTGCCTGGGAGAACTTCGATAAACTGGCGGATAGCTATCGTAAAAACTACATCCGATGGATGAAGAGAGCAAAAAAGGAAGAGATCCGCAAAAAAGGCTCCAAGAAGCTAACGGCTGTTCGTGCAGTGCCTGCACAGGTTCTGGTTGCTGCAAAACCAGGTGGTACGTGCAAATGTAATGAAGATAAGATGGAAGGCTATGGAAAACACTATATTTGCTGTACCTATGGCTCAAAGGACGCTTATAATGGCAAAGGGCGATGTATTTATCGGTGTTGTCATTCGGACCCGGGTTGCGCCTAATAATTGAGGTGAAAGATTATGGATTTAAAGCCACTTGCGTTGGCAGCGTGCCTTCTAATAAGTGGTGCGTGCGCGCAAGATAACCAGAGCCTCTATACTGGCTTGATTGGGATTAATAGTACAGAGCTTCCCTGGCAGCGGGTACTATATTATTAACGTGTCCGATAAAAGCGCATATCTAGTCAACTTTGGAAACTTCAGGCCTTACAGGGCATCTGATGAATACGATGAAACAATTTTCACTGATGCGGATGGAAAAATGCTTACAACTATGCGTATAACCCCTGAAATGACAGAAAAAGAGAGGCTTATGAGACAAGGTCTACCTAAGACGCATATCGATCCAAGAAATGACGCGAGGCTTACTATGGCACTGATGGGAGATTAATCTTCTTTGGAACTTTTTTTAAACGAATACTCCTAGCTTGCTGCGGAGTGTACCGTCTCAGTTTGACTTCTTTTGAATATGTTTGAGATGGCTCCTTTTTATGGCCTTATGAGGTTCGATTTCCTCGGTTTATCGGGTTTTTTCGGCAATTCTATTGATCTCATCCGCTATACCTAAATAACCTTAGAATAATCCAAGGTGCGAAGATGTTAAAGGTTAAAATCGCATTCTGGTTAACCCACGCAGGAACAATTGGCCCGAAGTAAATGTTCTTGATACCCAAAGCCAGAAGGGATCTCAGGATGACCACTGCCTTTTGCTCCATCCAGCTCACGACCAGGGTCAGAGGCAGATCGTTAACACTCACTCCAAAGAAAAGAGCTGCGATAAGGCTATAGTGATATCCACTGCCACTATGGCATCATTGCACTGACCTAGATCTATCAGCCTTGGAATGCCTTCGATATCCCCCAGGGGCAGGTCGTTAAACCTGAACTTTCCGCAGGCTAGGGTCAAGATCACGGCATCATGAGGCAGCTTCTGGACGAACTCTCTATAGTAATCCGACCTCTTCATTGGTGTGTCGCATCCTCCTACCAGGAAGAACCTCTTGATCTTCCCCTGCTCTACAAGGGACTTGATTTTGGGAGCAAGGGAGAGGATGGTCGAGGCTCCAAAGCCAGCGGTAAGAACATAAGTCCCGGGCTCATACGGAAGCTCTGGCAGTGACTTAGCTTTTTCAATAAGGGCAGAGAAATCAAAATTCGGCAGGTGCTTAACTCCTGGAACTTCTACAGGGACGAAGGTGAAACAACATATCCCTGTACTAAATGTTAAGACTAATATTAATAAAAAATAATATTAAGCAGCCATCTTGGATTCAACGGCTGCTTCTCGGATCCTGCATAGGCCTTCCGCATTCCTCACGTAGAACCACCAATGCACAAGGACTAACAGGCCCCAGCTAACTATAGGATATAATAGTACCCAATAGGTAATAAGCTGATTGAACATGAGGTTCACGATAATCCATGTGCCCCATGCCCATAGGGCTGGATGTAGGGCATTCAGTTCGACACATAATTCAACCCTCACTATATACTATCGTAGTTACTGATAAATAATGTTATTTATTAGGAAAAATCGATGCCTTTCCCTAGTAATAAAGAATACCTAAAGTAAGCTACGTATAGCACCCGTATAGTTAGCCTTCATTTAACATACAAGCTATCTCCTTTCAGCATTATTAGGAGATAATCGATATCCCAGCCAGTAAGTCCTTCTATATTGAAGAATCTGATGATCATAACGTAGAAAATGGGTTCCTAGATGCTTCAATACGATATTATCAACTAGTAGTTATATTAAGAAATCATTATCAATTGTGACGGGAACCTCGTCCGTGTTTACTAGTAATAGCATAATAGCCGATAAAATCTTCAAGATAACCCAATTTACTGAGCTTTATGGCCACACCCTTGAGCACCTCGGCCGACTTGCTCCTTTGTGCAGGCTTGGCAACGTGATCATCCATGCCGACCCAAAGGCATTTCTCTCTGTCCACCATCGGTAGCATATGCAATGATGGTAACGATCTTAGGACCATTTTCTAGCTCGATAAGGGGAGGTATGCGCTACAAGAAGGAAAAACTCGCATAGTGTTTAGAACAGCCAGGCTACCAAAGGTGCGAGAGTCTCATCCCCCACACGTAATGTCTAGGATGAAGAGACATTCTAGGCTAGAAGAGGTATATGCTGTAGGTGAGTGTCTAAGCGAGTCGAACGCCGCTCCACAGCGCTCTCTTGGGGCCTTTCACCATAGTGAAGGCTTTGACCTCGCCCCCTACTCCGAGAATTTCTACATTGGGCCTATTCTATGTCATTAGAGACGAAAACGTCTAGAACGTCATAGGACCTATTACCTACAATTAGCAATGCTTATAAAGGGCATAACTCTTTAAATTTCCTCCCCCTCATACAGAATTCAAGTTTTACAACTATAAGCCGTTTTCGGTGGCTGAACTTCCTAAGATCTGGGCTTAGTTAAGGCTTAGTTTATATACTTATTACCTCTTAACGCCGTTACTGCCTTAAATTAGTATATCCATCATGAATTAAAACCGATATGAGAAGGAATCTATATCATTCGGCCTAGCCTATTATTATAAAATACCTTTAAACTCGATAATCGGCATGGTAGACGTAGGAAAAATCACGAGGTCAGAACATACCGGTTAGTTTTCGCTATACATGGCCACAGTCTAAACGGTTCTGGCCGTATTCACATGGTCTCTGTTTTTTCGGCCTTCCAGAACACATAATAGACCTAGAGCATGAGCACCACCATAGAGCCCACAGCCCCATAAGCCGATCCCTCATCGCTTAGGCTGAGGTAAAGCCCTACCAAAAACTTGCCCGTCATAAATAGCAGGGTGGTGATCACAGCCCCGATCTACACATCCCTCCAGGCGATCAGGGTATCAGGTACCGCCTGGCAGGAAGTTCATAAGTACTTTCTCTGGGCCTTGAAAAAGATTGAGTCTTGGAGCTAGCCTTAGCTTTAGGCCCTAGCTTTAAACTTTGGCTCTGGCTTTTGTTCTAGGTCTTGAATTTAGTTTAATTTTAGGCTTTAGTTTTAAGATTTGGTTTTAGCCTTGGTATTAACTTTGACTTCAGGATAAGAGCTTATGATTCCCTCAAATGTCGATAAAACCTTCTCAAGCTCAACTTCCGAAAGTCCATATGTGCTCAGCTTAAACTGCCTGGTCAATCCGGGCTTTATCCCGCAGATCCCCCTTTCCTTGAGATCCCTGTAAAGGAAGAACCTGCCTTTCTTAGCAGTTTTAGATATCTCATACAGGTTCTCGGCCTTGAAAAACATCAGATCATGGTTATGGGGTTTATCCCCTTGAAGCTCCATACCAAGGGCCTCCATCCTATCCGAGAACTTTCGGGCCTTGGCCACCTCTTCATCCCAATGCTTCACCCTCTCTACCACCGTAGGGAAGCTGGCCATCAATGTCAGTAGGGGCGCTCCGCGCACGGTGCATCCCAGAAGCTCGACCTCTTTGTTCTTCTTGGTCGGCGAGAGCTTGAAGAGGGTCCCGGCGTACTCCTCCGAAGCTCCCATAACCCCGACCGGCCCGCACGCGGCCATGGACTTGTGCCCGCTTCCCACGATGATGTCAGCCCCGATATCGCGAGCCTTGATGGGCATTCTGCCCACTGAGTAAGCACCATTGAGTAGGAAGGGGACACCATAATCGTGGCACACGTCCGCCACACCTTTGGCATCAGCCAGGTTGCCGTAGTTCCCGTCAGGGTAAGTGAGGACGGCCATGGTGACGTTGCCCTTCTTCTCGTAAACCCTGTCTATGGCGTCCTGGTAGCCTTCAGCTGTTATCTTGTAATCAGGAGCGCCTGAGGAAGGAACGTACTCGATGTTCAGCCCCGTCCTCTCCGCGGCAAGGATGGTGGTGTAGTGGGCGTTTCCGTCCACGATGACCCAATCGCCCTTGGAGCATAGGGCGTGCATCGCCGCGAATTTGCTCTCCCTGGCTCCATGTGTCACCCTGACCTCGTCGATCCCCAAAAACGGCGGAAGAACCTGGTGCACGAACTCCTCCACCGGAGGATTTTTTATCTGATCCAGGGCGCCTCCGCAGAAATCGCATATGGAGTAGCCATCTCCCCACTCCATTAGGGCCTGCCTGGCCTCGGGAGTGAGAATGCCTCCGCGCTGCAGCGGATCTATATTTACCTCTGATGTGTCTCTCTTAAGACACTTGAACTTCTCCAGACCTTTAGCCTCAATCTCTGCCATTTCTGCCATTCAAAATGGCATTAATTCCTGCCATGTATTATCTTTTACCATCCATTCCCATATTTTCCCGCGTTTCCCAGTTTTTTCCACCCTTCCCCAGCACTCCAAAAATGTGATATATTTTGCAGCCAAGTTTCTCTAAATGGCCATAGTCATTGGGCACAGGGGCGCAAAGGCCCTGGCTCCCGAGAATACCCTGGAGGGCATAAGAGCTGCTGCCATGTGCAGGGCTGATAGGATCGAGGTCGACGTCAGGCTCTCCAAGGACGGGGCCCTGGTCATCATGCACGACGAGGCTGTGGACAGGACCACCAAAGGCCACGGCAAGGTAGAAGACTTGACCCTGGAGGAGCTTAATGCCCTGGAAGTTCCAACCCTGGAGGAGGTAGTCAGTCTCTGCTGGGAGCTGGGCGTGGGAATGGTCATCGAGATGAAGGAAGAGGGCTTAGAGGAGCTCATAGCCTCAGCCCTTCAAAATACCGATGCCCTGGTCACCTCCTTCTACCACTCCAGCCTTCGCGAGATCAAGGAGATCTCAGGGCTGAAGACCGGCATCATCCTCAACTCCCTTCCCATCCACCCGGTGGAGGTGGCGGTATGGGCCGAGGCCGATGCCATCTTCCCCAACAAGGTCAACTCCAGGCTCTTCAAGGATGCCCATAGACAGGGTATAAAGGCTTATCCCTGGACCATCAACACCCCTGGGGAGGCGGCCTGGATGCTGAGGCTCGGCGCTGATGGCCTTGTCACCGACGACCCATGCCTCATCAGGGATGTCATAAGCAAGCCCTTGGAGAACACCTCCCAGGCCAACTGCAAATACTATCCCTGTCACAATTTTGAGGGACAGATTTGCACCCACTGCTACTGTCCCCTCTATCCCTGCAAGGATCCCGATCTGGGGAGGTTCGTGAGAACTAAAAGAGGTAAGAGAGTCTGGACCTGTATAGACTGCGATCTAGTCCATAGGCATGAGGTTGCAGAATACCTAGAAGAGCATCCATCGGCCTCTACCGAGGACCTCAAATCCTTGAAAAGGTCAGGGTAGATAATATTTATTTTGATGTGAATTTTATATTTAAGATTGTCAAGGCCATGCCTGCTCTCGGGCCTTAACGGCGTAATATAACTAATATACAGATCTCTATACCTTAAATATTTGTGCATCTCTTTTGGCTTTGATCTATCACATTAGGTTAAATATAAGCAAGATTGTAAACATTTACAGAGGCAAAGGCCTTCGAAGGCTATTTTTTTTTTTAAAGCGCAAGAAGACATCAATGTATTATCATAATTCATTGTGAGCTAATCCTCAGACCTCATCCAAGTTGTGAATTCAACAGAAAGGTTTATGGGGTTCGGGATATTAATGCGCTTCATATGAGACATATTATGGCAATTCTGGTCGCCATGCTGGCTTTAGCTCTTGTTCTGCCAGCCATAGGGGCTTTGCCTTCCGATATTGTTCCTACTAGCACTAATAGCGCGAACGCCTCTGGAACCAAAGCCGCTGGGCTCACCCGCAGCCCTGAAGGAACTCCCATAGATCAGTCCGCCCTGGCTACCACGCCCTCTATAGCATCGTTCCTGAGCGATACCTGGATGCCCAACTCCTTCGTGCCCCCCGTCAACTATGCCCTGGCCAAGAACAAGAACAATTATACCGCCAACTCGACCAACAACATCTACGACTTCCTGGGCAACAACTGGGCTCCCTCTACCTTTGAGCCTGACACTCAGGTCGCCTTGGCCCAGAATAAGTACGGGTACTA
The DNA here is from genome assembly GCA_964556405.1 of uncultured Methanotrichaceae archaeon. Classification (GTDB taxonomy): domain Archaea; phylum Halobacteriota; class Methanosarcinia; order Methanotrichales; family Methanotrichaceae; genus UBA114. The sequence goes on from CAZKWM010000069.1 coordinate 8,000, forward strand.
TGCCAACTCCACGCCCTTCAACTACCAGTTCCTCCAGGATTCCTGGACACCCGGCAGCGCCGTGGACGTTGTAGTAATAGAGAATGGGCCCTACACCCGCCACAAGATGAGCTAAATTCGAATTTAAGGTAAATCAAAACCATTGACAGGCGTGCCTAGGCATGCCTGCCGGCCTTATTATCCTTTTGTTATCCATATTATCCCTTTAACTCTTTTATTGAGGGCTTAATAAAGGAAATCTGTACCTCAGGACCTGCTCTCGGTGTACCTCCTAAGCTGAAGGCTGACCTTGTCATATGGGATGGTATGCTTCTCCTGCCTGAGAAGACGCTCCACCTTCTCAGCCTCCTTTTCATAGGACCTGACCACTACATTGGCATAGCTCAATCCCTCGGGGGTGAGCATGTATTCATAGCGCTGGAGCCACCTGCCCTTCATCTCATAGTGGCGTTGATCCTGATAGACCATCCCCATGGCCACCAGCACCTGGAGATCCTCAAAGAGCTTTTCGCTATAGGGAAATCCATAGTCCTGGTGGAAGGAGTAATAGTAAAGGCCCGATAGGCCGTCCTGCTCCTTGAGACCCTTGATAGTTCTGTAGATCCAAGTGATGTTCCTTATTCTTGGTACTAAAACCCTATCTCCGAAGGCCTCGCTCAAAACCCTGTGCAGGGCATAAAAGATGATCAGTATGCCTTCAATAGGCAGATAGCTCTCCGATCTTATGAACTGGAGGAGCCTGAAGGCCTGATCTTTCACCTCCTCCAGGGATGCCTCTACTGGCGAGTCAGAGAAGAAGGATATGGAGATCTGACGGGTCAGGGATTTGACCAGGCCCGCAGCCAGAGACGATTCATCATAGAGAAAGCCGTCTCCTTCGGTCCTTATGGATTTGGGCACGCCGCTTCCTACGGAGATATCCACCAGGCCACCGTATCTTTTCCTAAGGCTGTCCTCGAAGATTTTTCTGACCCGTCCAACTCTGGATATGGTGGAGATGGCCATCCTGATACCAGGAGGCAGAAGCCTCTGGTCGAACCTGGCCCCAAGTGGATAGGACTTGCCGAACTTAATCATCTCCATGAGGTTCCTGGCCCCGTAGTCTCCATTATCCCCGATGAACCTCAAGAGATCGGCGTCGGTGTACTCCTTGAAGAAGAGAACCATCCTGGACCTGGCCTCCTCGGGCTCCATTCCCTCCAGGGCCGATTCCAGGGCTGAGAGGAGCATGGCCCTCAAGGACTGAACCTGGGGATTGTGGATCAGGGCATTGTAGTGGTGGGCCCTCGATATGAGCATGGATTCGGCGGCGGTCACCGACATCTTCGACCTGTAATCGTCATGGCCTGCCAGAACTATGCGGCCCTTGGAGATGACTAGGGCCTGGATTATCTGATCGGCATCTATGAGCCCCAGATCCACCCCGGCGTGGTGAGAGTCCCTGAGCAGAAAATCTATCCTATCGGCGTCTAGGTCTCCTGAGATCACCTGCCCTAAAGGAGCGTTTCTACCAAGAGCAATCTGGGATACCTCCTGGAAGAACTCGTCGGCGTTGTCGAACTCTTCTTCAGCCACAGAGACAGCATCGCCAAAAGGGTGAGAGCTTATGATCTCTCTGGTGAACTCCTCGTGCTTGAAGACCTGCTTATTCCCTATCACCGGCTGTATCTCGGGGTTTCGGCTGAGCACTCCCTCCACCGCATGGGAGAAGGCGGCGTGACCGATGTCGTGAAGCAACCCCGCAGCCCTGACCTTCTTAACTTCCTCTGAGTCCAGGCCCAGGTGAAGGGCTATCCTCCCGGCCATGTGCATGGTCCCCAGGCTGTGCTCGAACCTGGTATGGTTGGCTCCGGGATAGACTGCATCCACTAGGCCCAGCTGCTTTATGCCCCTGAGCCTCTGCATGGGCCTGGAGAAGATGAGCTTCTCCTCAAGGTCGCTTGTATATATTACCCCGTAGATTGGGTCGTAGATAGGGCCTGGGTTTTTCAGCCTTCCAACCCCGCTCTTCTTCTCCTGAATTTGGTATTGAAACCGAAATTTATTGGCTTTATTTGCCCGGCGCAAGCTTGAGGATAGCTGCAGCTATGTCGCCCTTGGACTCCACCAGGGCGGCCTTGGCAGCCTCGGGCTCGGCTCCGGTCTGGGCGGCTACAAGCTCTATGTCGGTATCGGGTATAACAAGATGGAGCTTTTCCTTGATCTCCCCCGAGACCTGGTAGGTTCTGACTCCCTGGGCATCCATGATGACGATGCTTGGATTGGTGATGATGATATCCTTATCATCGGTCTTGATGATGACCTCCTTGACGCCCTCCATCTCATCGAGATCTATGCCCATGCTTTTCAGCATTCCCTTCATCTTCTTGGGGCTCATGCTGCCCCTGCCACCCATGCCGCCTAAACCTGGAAACATGATGTCACCTAAGTTAATGGGTAGGAGCTATACTAAGTAAAGGTATCCTTTTAGCCAGGCAAAGGATTCCTCCGGTGAGGATGACCTCTAGTTCAGGAAGGGCAATGACCTTCTGAACTCAGTACGCTACCAAGAGGAAGTAGCAGCCTTTGATACACAATGCAGCGACACAGGGTGCCGAGTTTTCAGGAGGGAGCCTCAGTCTGGACCAGACGGTTCAGACGTCAACTACCCCACCATGAAGGGTGGGTTCTTCTCGCTGTGCCCTCTCCACTACGTACGCCATGTGCAATCTCTAAATAGACATAAGCTACCTACAGAATCTCATGAGATGCGGAGATTGCCATTTTTGGTTGCGGCTGCCAGAGGATGCCAAGCATGGGAAGTGCAGTCAGCTAGAGGGGCGGTTGACACGTGACGTTTCCACCTGTATCTGGGCTGAGCTGCGAAGGCAACTTGGCGAGTAAATCGATGGAACGGGGTGGGAAGAGGTGTTGGAATACTATTCCAAGGCCGATGTCAACTACCCCTCCCTAAAGGACGGGGCTTGCGCCTGAGCAAAAAGTCTCGAC
>CAZKWM010000070.1:0-10934 GCA_964556405.1 uncultured Methanotrichaceae archaeon
TGCATCCAGCCGCAGGAGAAGCCCGAGGTCTCGGAGAGAACTGTCGTTGAGGAGTGGAAGCCCGACGGCACAGTAGGCCAGAACGAGTACTCTAGGAGCATGGTTCTTCAAAGCCCGGCAAGACAGGGTTATTCAGGCGGCCGGATGGAGGTCTCGTGGAAGAATGATGAGGATTACCTCTACCTGGCCCTGAAGGGCTCCACGGACGGATGGGTATCCTTAGGCTTCGATCCCTCGGAGTGGATGAAGGACGCCGATATGATCCTGGGATGGGTGGAGGGCGGCAAGGCGGTCGTCCGGGATGAGTACTCCACGGGCAACTACGGCCCTCACCTCGAAGATACGGAGCTCGGTGGCTCTGATGATATCCTCGCCTCCGGAGGCCGTCAGGAGGGCGATTATACCGTAATCGAGGTCAAGAGGAGGCTGGATACGGGAGACAGGTTCGACAAGGCCTTCACTCCAGGCCAGAGGATCTCGGCGATATGGGCTATGGGCCGCTCCGACGACAGCGAGGCCAAGCACGACGTGGCCCAGGGCGAGGCCGTGCTGACTCTGGCCGGTGGAGGAGCGGGAACTGCTGTGGCGAACTTGAGCCCAGGAGATGTCCAGGGGATCGTGTTCATATGGGAGGAGGAGAAGGTCGCCCGGGACCTTTACTCGTCCTTCTACCAGGGCACGAATCTCACAATCTTCGCTGACCTGGCCAGGTCTGAGCAGCGCCACATGGACCAGGCCGGGATGCTCATGGACAGGTATGGCCTGACGGCTCCCGCGACCGGGGAGCCGGGAGTTTTCAGCAACGAGACGCTGGAGAGGCTCTACGCCGATCTTCTGGCTCGGGGCAGGTGGTCCGAAGAAGACGCCTTGACGGCAGCAGTGGTCTTCGAGGAGATAAGCATCGTGGACCTGGAGCGGGAGATCTCATCGGCCAGGGCGGAGGACGTCCGGGTCGTTTACCAGGGGCTTCTCGCCGGGTCGCGAAAGCACCTGAGGTCTTATGTGAGGGACCTGGAGGACCGCAGGATACGGTATACCCCCGAATACCTCAGCCCGGAGGAGTACAGGGAGATCGTTAAGGCTAGTTAAAATAGGGGCACCAGAGGTGAGGTGGGTCCAGCTATCTGGAGCTTTCGTCCATGGCTGTGCCCATCCGGGCCCCTTCAGCTGCATCAAAGGCATAATTGGAGCAGGAGATCCGACGCCTCTATAAGTGCAGAGAAATGCTGCTGACGAGGATGGAGCTCAACGAAGATCAGGGAGTGGCGCGTCTCCTTCAGGATGGTCGTGAGTTGAAAGACCATGAAGGTACCTCCTTATCTCCAGCTCCGTGAACCTGCGACTGAGTCGGCTTAGGATGCCTGAGTAGTTCCCGCAGGTGTAGAGGACGCTATTGGAGAGTGAGCGGGGTGAATGTGATCTGTTAGGGATAAGGGAGCCTTTTCAAGGTTTAGTGCTATATGATCATCCCCAGTTTCGGCTACTATTCGATACCCAAAAGTAATTATTCCCATGTATTTTATATTCCAACTTATCGGCCTGAAACGCCTCCCCCTGGAAAAGATTGCAATGGTACTCTATCAGCTAGATCTTCAGAGAGAAGCTTTATAAAAAAACAACATATAATTCGATTTATAAATAGGTGACACTCTTCAGTTATCGAATATAAATTTAATGTAATCAATAGAGCGGCTATGATGACAGCTACTATAATGAAAGGATAGCTATTCTTTTAATGCGGTTTATGTTTGAAACACGATCAATGTAACAAAGAATTTACAACCGATAGCTTCTTTTCGATCCTATGCTTGCGTAGCATCAAAATGGTAATCACTGGAGAACATGGATTGCGAGAACTAATATAGCCCTTTTGGCTCTGCTATTCTGGCCTGGATTATTTCATCCATATCCTCAGGCTCGGCGCCGAAGATCTCCCGGAGGCCTTACAGCAACATGCCCAGAAATGACAAAGATCTTTTTTTTAAAACGCTAAGGTTTATTAAGCTTGACTGAATACCTGGCTGGCTTGTAGCTCGGGCGGGGCTATTTTCACAATCTTCCGCCATACATGCCCGCCCAGAGCTATCCTTTACCCTTTATGGGGGTGACAGGTTATAGCACATTCAAGCATATCAGATTAGCGGCAGAATGCCTTTATAGACGGTTGACCTTTTTGGCTGTTCTGGTCATTCGCAGATTAATAATATATTTCTATGATATAAGGTTTAATCCCTGACTGGGTCCAGGAAGAGGCAAAAGGTGGTAGCGGAGTGCCATTATATTTATATTTTTTCATTGGAGGTGATTGATAATTCCCTCGCCTACTTCCTACATTAATTATTAATGGCTTTTCTACTTAGCACTATCAAAACAAGATCTAAAGGATATGGCGAGGAGGGGACGTGGAGGGACTAAGGGTACGTAGCCCCTTCTCGCTAATCTATAACATACTTTCATGGTAGAAGATCTTTGTGCTCTAGATATGGGATGATATGAGACATCCAATAACTAGCATATGAAAAACAGGGTTTCGAGGGGCTAGGTCTATCCTCCCGACGATCCCTTGGATTGCCCAGACCTCCAAAATCACCTATCGTTATCTTAGATGCAAATTTTATATAAGAATGATGATAAAAAACTGCTCATCCTTTAAAATACCTCGGCGCCGTCTCCATAGCCCTAGCCATCAGCTCCGCCGACCCCTCCACGTCTTTAAGGCTCAAGACCTCCACCGGCGAGTGAATATACCTGGTAGCGATGCTGATAACCCCCGTAGGTATCCCATCCCTGACCAGGTGAATGGCTGTCCCATCGGTGGTGCCACCTTCGCTCACCTCAAGCTGGTGAGGAATATTGAACTGCCTGGCGGTGTCCATCATCCAGGTCAGAACAAGGGGAGAGACTAGGATCCCGCGCCCCGATGCATCGGCGACGGTGATCACCGGCCCCTTTTCCATCTCCACGGGCGCATCCTTTATCTCGATCCCCGGATGGTCTCCAGGAATGGTAACGTCCGAAGCGATGGCTATGTCGGGATCCAAACCGTAGGCGCTGACTTTAGCCCCCTTCAGACCGACCTCCTCCTGAACCGTGCCCACGGCGTAGATAGTGCACTTGGTCTTAGTCCTCCTCAAGGCCTCTATCATGGCTACCAGGCCCGCCCTGTTGTCGAAGGCCTTGCCCGTGACCTTGTCCCCCTGGAGGGTTTTAAAGTCCCTGTCTATGGTCACTGGAACCCCGGGTACTACACCTAAATCCTCGGCCTCCTTCTTGCTATTAACCCCGATATCCACGAACATGTCCTTGGACTCGGGGGGCTTCTTCCTCTCCTCCTCCTTCATCACGTGGACGGGTTTTGATCCCAGGACGCCGACGATGGGGCCTTTCAGCGAGTGAACTATGACCCTCTGGTTTAGGAGGGTCGGGTCGAACCATCCGCCGATCTTGACAAACCTCAGAAAGCCCTTGTCGTCCACGAACTTGACCATGAGGCCTATCTCATCCATGTGGGCCTCAATCATTATCGACGGTCTCTCGCCCTTCTTTATAGCTATAAGATTTCCGAAGCTGTCGGTCTTCACCTCGTCCACCAGGGGCGCAATCTCCTGCCTGACGATATCCTGGATGGAGCCTTCCCTGCCCGATATTCCATGAGCGTTGCTAAGCTTTTCCAGTAACGATTTCATATCCGTCATTAATTTATCCTCCCCAGAAATTCTCCCTTGAACGCAAAAACAAAAATGACCGCGACAGATGTCCCAGACATCAAACAGCCCTGACCCTGGCCCCTTCGTTCCTGGCTCTTGTGATCAGGACCTCCCCTCCAACCTCCTCCATGGCCTCCCTGGCCGAGGCCTCCACGTCCCTCACCTGCGAGTCCGCTATGGCGTAGATTGTAGGCCCAAAGGAGCTGAGACCTGAGCAGGCCGCCCCCGCTTCCCTCATGCCCTTCATGAGGTCCTTGACCATGGGATGCTGGAGGTCCACCTCCACCTTCTTGAAGCCCAGCTCCTGGATCCTGTTCACAGCTTGGCCAAAGTCGTCCAAGTTGCCTTCCACCACCGCCGGAGCCATCTTCACCAGGATCTGATAGCACAGTTCGTGAACATCCGCCAGAGGCACGGGGCAGCATTCCTTGAAGACGTCCAGCTCCCTCTGGCCGTGGGCACCTTTGGGCAGATTGGGTATGGCCAGAATTATCCTCCAGTCCCTGGGGAAGTCGTGCCTGGCTATCACCTGGGGCGGCCTCACTCCGCGGGATGCCGAGGAGGGCCTGAAGTCGGCCTTGTCCTTACCGGGGCCGAAGGAGTGACCTCCGTCCACTATGAATCCACCAAGGTCAAAGGCCGCAGTGCCTATGCCACTGGTGCCGCCACGGTTGACTATCACGGCGATCTCCCTGGCCGAGGCTGGCCTGTCGTAGAGGGCGCAGACCGCTCTGCCAGCCGCAATAGCCAGCTGGGTGCCGCTTCCTAGGCCGACGTGGGCCTTGTAGTCGCCCCGGATGGAGATCCTGGCACTGGCACCGACACCGCCAAGGCCGTAGGAGTCCAGCACTGCCTGCGCCGCGTTTCTCACTCTATTGACATCGGCGTTATTTCCTTCCACGATCAGATCCCTAGACCTCTCGGCCTCCACCACGATGCTTGGCTCATCCAGGGTTATGCCTATGCCTCCGTCCACCCTTCCTGAGCTGCCCGAAAGGTCGGTCAGGGTCATGTGGATCCTGGAGGGGGTCTGGACCACCACCCTGTATTCGTCCTGGAACTGGTTGTAGGGAAAGGTCTCGGTTATAGATATCAGGGGCTCTCCGTTCCTGATGATCCTATAGTCCCTGGAGAGCATGAGTTCCTTACTGAAAATATTGAAGACCCGCCTCATGGTGTCGTCGGCATGGAGGGCCTTAGCACCTAAGAGGTCCCTCCTGGTCTCGATCTTGTGCTTCTTCAGAATGACGCCGATAGGTATGTCGGCCCTCATCATATCATCCTTGAAACTGGGCTCAAGCCTCCCTAGAGGCGTGTGGGAAACGGCGTAGATAAGGGTCTCCCTAGTGTCAGCCCTCTTGAGCTTCACCACCCTGTAGTTTACATCATCGCCGGGGCTGACTTTGAGCTCCTGGGCTACGGACTCATCAGCGGGCACTACCTTTTGAACCAGGGTCTCTATCTCCACAGAGCTTCCTGTTATCACCTCCAGGATGCTGGTAATGGAGCCGTCGGTTCCTAAAAGCATCTTCTGCACCGGGCTCAGCCTCCCTACCGATCTCTCAAGCTCCGATATCCTGGCTGCCATGGGGAAGGTAGGCTGTGACAACATGTAAAAAGAGTCGATGGACAGGAATAAAGTTTTTCCCCTCTAAGTGCCGACTACGGTTGAGGTGTGATATTGGCGACTTCCAGACTTTCAGGCTTTCGCAACCTGTCCCCGGCAGAGAGGCTTACAACCGTAGCAGAGCAGACCGGCCTCGGGCAGGACGACCTGGCCCAGCTCAATCAGGGTTTGACATTAGACCAGGCTAACAGAATGGTGGAGAACGTCGTAGGCATGATGCAGGTGCCCCTGGGCATTGCCACCAACTTCCTCATCGACGGCAGAGACGTCCTTATCCCTATGGCCACCGAGGAGCCCTCGGTCATAGCCGCGGCCAGCAACGCAGCCAGGATGGCCAGGGATGGAGGAGGGTTCATTACCAGCAGCACAGGGCCGATTATGAGGGTCCTGATTCAGGTGACTGGAGTTCAGGACCCCTTCTTCACCAGGCAGATCATCCTTTCCCACGCTGATGAGCTCATGGCCATGGCCAACTCCAAGGACCCCATGCTGGTCAAGTTCGGGGGTGGAGCCAAGGGCCTGGAGGCTTACGTTCTGGACTCCAGGGTGGGGCCAATGATAGTAGTTCACCTCCTGGTGGATTGCAGGGATGCCATGGGAGCCAACGCCGTCAACACCATGGCCGAGTTTTTGGCCCCGAGGATCGAGGAGATCACTGGTGGCAAGGTGTACCTGAGGATCATCTCCAACCTGGCCGACAAGCGCCTGGCCAGGGCGAGAGCCGTCTTCAAGGCCTCGGATATCGGAGGTCCGGAGGTCGTGGACGCCGTCATCAAGGCCTCAGTGCTCGCCGAGGTCGATCCCTATAGGGCTGCCACTCACAACAAGGGGATAATGAACGGCATCACAGCCGTGGTCCTGGCCACGGGGAACGATACCAGGGCAGTGGAGTCTGGGGCCCACGCCTACGCCTCGATAGGTGGCAGGTATACATCCCTCACCCGCTACGAAAAGAATCCCGAGGGAGATCTGGTCACATCCATAGAGCTGCCCATGGCCATAGGTCTGGTGGGCGGAGCTACCAGGGTCCACCCTGTAGCCAAGGCGGCAGTGAAGATTTTAGGGATAAAATCCGCGGATGAGCTTGGCAGGATCATGGCCGCCGTAGGTCTGGCCCAGAACTTCGCTGCCCTGAGAGCTTTGGCTACTGAAGGCATCCAGAGAGGCCACATGACACTTCACGCCAGGAACGTAGCCATCCAGGCCGGTGCCACCTGCGATCTAGCTGAAGTTATAGGCGCCAGGATGGCCGCAGAGTGCAGGGTCAGTGCCGACAGGGCGGCTGAGCTCCTCAGGGAGATGAAGGAGCAGGGGAAGGCTTGATGCTAGGAGTACTAGGCCCTGAAGGAACCTTCTCCGAGAAGGCGGCCAGGCGCTGGAACCCCAAGGCCGACCTGGTTTACTTCGGGGACTTCGAAGACATACTGAGGGCTGTGGAATCTGGAAGCTTGGACATGGGGATGGTGCCCCTGGAAAACAGCCTGGAGGGGGCTGTGCCCTTGGTCATGGACGTGCTCCTGGAGCTGGATGTGAAAATTGCAGGTGAGATGAGCCTCCCGGTGAGGCACTGCCTCATGAGCCAGGGCCTGGGCGAGATCAAGGTGATAATCTCTCACCCACAGCCTCTGGGCCAGTGCAGGAAGTTCATAAAAGAGCACTATCCCAAGGCCGAGGTCAGGGCCACTGGCTCCACCAGCCACGCTGCCAAGCTTGCCCAGGAGTTCCCTGAGATGGCGGCCATCGCCGGTGCCGATACATCGGAAAAATACGGGCTGAAGATTCTGGCCCGGGATATTCAGGACGGCATAGATAACGTCACCAGGTTTGCGGTGGTGGGAAAAGAGATCCCCGAGCCCACGGGAAGGGACAAGACCTCTCTGGTCGTCTACCTGGATCGCGACAAGCCGGGGGCTCTGTGTCAGGTTCTTCAGGAGTTTTCCCTGAGGAGCATCAATCTGACCAGGATAGAGTCCAGGCCGAGCAGAAGGGGCCTTGGGGACTACTATTTTTACATTGACCTGGTGGGACACATCTCAGACGGCCACGTCCAGGGAGCCCTAGTGGGTATAAAGAGAAACGCAGCTGAGGTCAAGGTCTTGGGGTCTTATCCCAGGGCTTAATCCTCGGGATTAACTTCTTTTACTAGTTCTTCGGATTTTTCGTCGTTTAGCGGTCATTCAAAGTCACCAATAATTAAACATGATAATTAATCTCTTTTCATGGATTATATTCGTTAGATATTTAGTCTCAAACCGCCCTTTGTTATGGGGAAATCATGTTCAAGATAGTCAAGCGCAAGGCGATGGCCGATGAAACCATAGTTTTAAATGAGATTGAGGCTCCGCGCATAGCTTGTAAGGCTCAGCCGGGTCAGTTTGTGATCTTAAAAGCCATGGTGACGGGGGAGCGCATACCCATCACCATGGCCGATTTCAACCCGGATGGGGGGACTATCACTGTGATCTACGCCACGGTCGGGAGATCCACTACCTACTTTGGGGAGCTGAAGGTCGGAGATTATTACCAGAACGTCGTGGGCCCTTTGGGTCAGTCTACTCAGCTTAAGGAAGTAGGCACAGTCATATGCCTGGGCGGAGGCACAGGTACCGCCGTGCTTTATCCCATGGCCCGGAAGCTAAAGCAGCTCGGCAACAGGGTGATCATCATCATCGGTGCCAGAACCAGGGATCTCATCATACTGGAAGAGGAGCTGATGGACGTGTCCAACGAGCTTCTGATATGCACCGACGACGGCTCCTATGGACATCCAGGCCTTACCACGGAGCTGTTAGAGGAGGTCTTGAAACGGGAGAAGATCGATCTGGTGGTGGCCATAGGTCCAGTAGGCATGATGAAGCTGGCCTGTGAAATAACCCGGCCTAGCGGCATAAAGACCCTGGTGAGCCTCAATCCCATCATGATCGACGGCACGGGGATGTGCGGAAGCTGCTGAGTGGATGTGGGTGGCGAGATCAAGTTTGCTTGTGTGGATGGGCCTGAGTTTGATGGTCACAGGGTGGACTTCGATTCCCTAACGAATCGCCTTAAGGCTTACAAGGCGGAGGAAAAGCAGAGCCTTGAGGCCCATGGCGTCACAAAGATTCACCGGTGTAGAGTAGATATGGATACCCTAGCTGCTTCTGATGGCAGCGCTGTCTCGACGGCGCAGGACTGACACTACAACAACTATCTTCAATTGAATTTATTGAAGGATTGAAACGATATGGATTAGGCATGACCCTGCCATGCCCATCCATTGCTATCCTACAGAATTACCGCCATATAGGAACCTGAATCTCTGCCTCCCGCTTCTCCGGCGCCATTCCCTCTTCCCATTTCACATAAACTTCCCTTGGAGCATCTATCGGCTGGTATCCCTTGTAGAAGAGACCCCCTACCCAAAGAACGCATTGCAAGCATCCTCCAGGTTGGTGTAAGGCCCCTTGTAGGTCAAGTAAGCCACCTCATACCCCGGCCAGCATCATCCACTGAGAACCTGCCGTCGGAGTAATTAAGGCATCTCCTCTGGTACCAGTATCACCACATTGAAGGCGACCGTGGAGGGATCTGCCGTCTTGGGATCTCCGTAATATATCGCCAGGCCCATGGGTGATCCCTTAGGCATAGGCAAACCCCTTGATTCCATCCATTGATACAGATCTTCGAAGGCTCTAGGCATGGTCTCCTTGAAGGGTAATCCCTGATCTTTGATGCGGGTGGCCTTCAGGGGTGGAACCCTCTTCACCTTGATCTACCAATTAGACCTCTCTTGTAACATCAGCCCTAAGGTAGTTTTGTCTGTATTTGATCTAATGGGGTGCGATGTGAAAGTAATCCCTGGGTTCAAGGGACCTTCAAGGCAATCCAATGTGTTCCTTTGAATCCATGGAGGCCGGATCTGAGACCGGATCTATTGGAGTTAATGATACATCTTATTCCGCTATGTGAAACATCTCATGCCCCAAATGCAAGAGATATAGCATTTATTTACCTAGTAATGCTTGGGTTTCATCTGAGAAAACAGCTATTTATTGTTATTGTTATTATTACATAATGATCTTTCAATAGCATGAAAAGTGGCGAAAAGCAATTCATCTCATATGGGCTTTAAAGCAAAAGCCAAAGCGCTATCTGATCTTGTTAGAACAGAATTGCCCATAACTGCAGGGATCTGCGTCCTGGCAGGCGAAATAATTGCTCTTGAACGATTTCCCTCTGCCTTTATTGGCCTCATGGTCTCTATTGCCGGTTTTTTTAAAAATCTCAGGCGCAGCCATGACATCCAATGATTATTTTGACCTTGAGGTGGACAGAATCTATCACCATCAAAGGCCCCTTCCATCCGGTCGGGTCTCGATCTTCGAACTGCTAATCATCAACTGCCTATTTCCCATGGCCGGTTTTATAGCATCCACGCCTTTGGATCTACTTGTCCTAGCTCTTGCTACACTCATGTGGGTTGTGGGCATCTCCTATAACTGGCGATATAAAGAGACTGGCCTTCCCGGAAGTGTGATAGTCGCTTTCTGTGTTGCCATGACCTTCATCCTTGGCGGAATGGCTGTAAATAAAACTGCAAAGGGCCTGATCTGGACTTTTGGCCTTCTGGCTTTTGTATTTGTATCTAAGCTAGGAGATCGCCAGCGATGCCATGGACATGGAAGGCGATGTCACGCGATCTGCCAGGACAGCTGCAATAATGCATGGGAAGGAGACTGCATTGTGTATTTCAAGCCTATTGTTCTATCTTTTAATTCTGAATAAGCTTAATTCCCTTTGCGGTGGGATGGCTTGGCAGCATTTACCTTCCGGTTTTCGTGCCCATGGACATTTCCGTTCTATACTTTTCAGCCAAGCTTTTGACCCGTCAAATGGCAGAAGTGGGTCGGAAAAGAATTCGCCAGCTCTACCTCTCTATGGCATTTTTTATTATCTTGTTCATCGCTATAATCGCTCTTTAACGAGGTTAAGAGCCTATAATATGAAAAACGATTTGATAAAAATAAATCACTGGGAATTCCAAGCTTATTTTTCTCGTCCTTTTGATTTTACCGGTTCAGCCCTTTGAATTAAACGTTTAGCACGGCTATCCTGTTCTTCCCGGTTGTGCGGGGCGTTAGGTTATACCTACTCGATCTTAATCGAGGATCTATATCCTCCAGCACCTTTATGAACTCCGATGCCGGCGCATATCCCATCACCATCTGCCTGAAAACTCCATTTTTAAAGATCAGTATCGTTGGAAAGGTGGTGATGCCGTAGTCCTCGGTTATCTTGCTGTTGGTATCTGTGTTGGTGAGCCCAAAGGCCACCTGGTCCCTCAGATCCTGGGATAGCTCCAGGACAGTTACATTCATCATTTTACAAAAGCCACACCAGTTGGTGAATCCTTCCAGAACGAAGAAGGGGTATTTTTCTATTGCGTTATCCAGATTGCTCTCATTGACGAGCATGGGCAGGCCGGGGTTATCTATGCCGAGGTCTGCGAGGGGAATATTCTGCATCGTGGCCCTTGGAACCTCGGGAAAATCTGAGATATCCACCTGGCTTGTATTTATGTCAGGGCTCAGCCTATAAATGGTCCCCAAAAGCTCTTGTCC
>CAZKWM010000071.1:0-10827 GCA_964556405.1 uncultured Methanotrichaceae archaeon
GCTTCTAAGACACGACCTTCCCGAGGCCATGAGGGCGGTCATGAGAAAGATCGTTGGCTCTTACTCCCTGGTCTTTCTCTTCGGCGATGCCATCCTAGCGGTACGCGACCCACTGGGCATAAAGCCCCTCTGCCTCGGTGAGCTGGAAACGGGCATGATCGTGGCCTCGGAGAGCGTAGCCATAGATACCCTCAATGGAAAGCTTATCCGGGATGTGAAACCGGGGGAGATGCTCGTTTTAAGGGACGGCGAGGTCAAAAGCTACCGGCTGGCTAGGACCCATAACCCCGCCCACTGCATCTTCGAGTACATCTATTTTGCCAGGCCCGACAGCATCATGGACGGCAGGCTCATCTACGATGCCAGGATAAATATAGGCCAGAAGCTGGCTGAGGAGCACCCTGCCGATGCCGATACCGTCTCTCCCATACCCGATTCGGGGATAACTTTAGCTGTGGGCTATCACAAGCGCTCGGGGATAAGCTACAAAGAATGCCTCATGAAGAACAGGTACATAGGCAGGACTTTCATCATGCCTGACCAGGGGATGAGGGAGACTGCAGTCAGGCTCAAGATGAATGTGATAAAGCCCAACGTCCATGGGCACAAGCTGGTCCTGGTCGATGACAGCATCGTCCGGGGCACTACCAGCCGAAGGATTGTGGACATGGTGAGGAAGGCCGGAGCCGAGAAGGTCAACGTGAGAATTGGCTCTCCGCCTATCATGGCCCCCTGCTACCTGGGAATAGACATGGCCTCCAGGGAGGAGCTCATAGCAGCCTACAAGACCGTGGCCGGGGTCGAGGCCGTCATAAACGCTGACTCCCTGGGATACGTCAGCCACAAGGGCCTGGTGGAGGCCATAGGCATACCAAAGGAGCACCTGTGCATGGGATGCCTGACCGGCATGTATCCCTTGGAGATTCCAGGCGAGAAGTGCGTCGCAGCCCAGACCAAGCTCACTGAGTATCTGGCTTTAGAGGGAGCGGATGATTACTTGCTGCTGAAGAAGGGCCAGCGCTTGGAGACGATTTTAAAATAATATTTCATAAATTAGTACAATTTGGCAGTTTAGGCCTTGAGAGGCTGACCCCGTCAGAATGCCTCTAGACCTTGCTCTATCTTCTATTGATTGCTGGCAGGCTTTATAGCTCTTTCAATTTTGCTGGTGGCCTCCGGGCCTTCTATCCCATGCTCCCCGCCAGGTGGGCCTTAGCGTGCTCCATGACCTCTTCCTTAGTCCTGGCCTGGAGGCTGAAGTCACACGAATGCTCTAAATCGTTGCAGCAGAATGCCATATATTCCGGATCAGCCAGAGTTATACCTCAAAGAAATTTAGCCCAATGGATTATTGCTTTCTAAACAAATAAATGTTCTTGATTGGCTATAGTAAAGGTTTATAGATTAGCTATGAATGAGCGTTAGAGAATAATGATTCACGGATTGGATTCCATTAGCATTAATTATTAAAGGGTGTTTTCGTGTAATGAAGCGCCTAATTCTAAATGAAAACCTTCGTTAAAAGAGGATCTGAGCTAAACGGAAAAAAAGGAAAAAAAAGCTAAGTTGTGCTCTTCTTGGCCTCTGCTCCCACAGAAGTTGCAGAGGGTGCTGCAGCAGGAGGCTTCATCAGCATTACCGATACGATGGCGCCCACGACAGCCAGGGCGGCCACGATCAGGAAGAAGGGCTGATAAGCACCCAGTAGGTCCTTAGCCTGAGCGGACACGATGCCACCGATGACTGCGCCGATGCCGTAAGCGGTGAAAACCAGGCCGTAGTTCTTGGCGTAGTCCTTGGATCCGAAGTAGCTTGCAGTAGCTGTTGGTGCTATGGCCAGCCAGCCGCCGAGGCAGCCCCAGAGTATGATGAAGCCAACGGTGTAGGCCATTTGAGAGGCGTAGTTGGTGTATATCAGCAGGCAAGAGATGATGATGAGCACGTAGGTTATCAGGGCCGTGTTCCTTGGGCCCAGCTTGTCCGTCAGAGTGCCGAAGATCGGCCTGCCGCCGCCGTTGAATACGGCGAAGGGTATGATCAGGTTGGCTATAAGGGCCGTCCTTGCTGTAGCATCAGTGATGCCTGCACCTGTCAGCATATCTTGGCCTACAGGGCCGGCTATTCCTATTGCCGTGAGGCCGGCAAGGGCACCTATGGTGTAGCAGAGCCACAGTCCGTAGAATGTGGTGGTCTTGGCCATCTCATTGCGCATGAAGTCGCGCTTTACAGCGGCCCCTGCCTTGGGTGCAGGCGGCTTCCATCCCGCAGGGCACCAGCCCGCTGGTGGGAAGGCCATAAGCATAGAGAGCACTACGGTTATAATGAGGAAGGCCACTCCAAAGAGCTTCAGTATATCCATGATTCCCATGCCACCCGCTGCAAGGAACTTGTTTATCTGAGTGATCAACGCGGAGGAGAATCCAAAGCCCAGCACGGTCAAGCCCACGGCCAGGCCGCGCTTATCCGGGAACCACGCCGCTGAAACAGAAATAGGGACACCATAAGCTATGCCCACACCTATGCCTCCTATTATGCCGTACAGAGGGATGAGCATGTAAGGAGATGTGGCATAAGAAGCCGCGAACCAGCCGATTCCCACCAGAGCCCCACCTATCATGCCGACCTTTTTGGGGCCCATCTTCTGAATATATGGTCCAGCTAGAGGCATGGCCAGGGCGAACAATAAGAGGAATGTGATAAAAGGCCATGTCATGTCCATTGCAGTTGGTTTCAAACCAAACTGGTCAGTGAAGTATTTCTGTATTGGGACCCTTACCACGCCATATGCATAGATAGCGCCCAGACAAAGCTGAATTATTAAGCCCACGATCACCATGAGCCAACGCCCGGTGGCCGCAGGCATGCCTAGTACTTTTACATCATCCGACATATGAGCACCTTTAACCTACACCTTTTGGTCGTATACTATACAACAAATAATATGAATATTCATCAATAGATAAATATTAATCTTATTCTCGAAACCCCCCCTCATTGATACCCTTAAAGGAATTTGATTGGCTGGTCTCTTTTTTTGTGCCTCCCATATTTAAGATTTGCGGTATTTGTCATCAATTATACGTTATATTAATATCGCCTAATTGATCTCCTGGATGATGCCCAGGCCAGGCGTGGGGCTTACATATGCTTCTTATCGAAGGTCAGGATGAGTTGAAGGCCCGGTTCCATATGCATTGATCGGTAAAGTTTGCCATCAATAGAAATCATCTTTAATGGTAATCTCTTTTAACTCGAATGGTAATTAACTAGAAAGGTGGTGCTAAATGCTCAAGAGCAACCCACAGACCTCATGGAATGGCGATGTGAGGAGTCCCCTCGTATCTCCTAGCGCTTACGTAGACGATGCGGCCACGGTCATTGGCGATGTAAGGATTGGAAGCCAGGTCTACATAGGGCCCAGTGCCTCAGTCAGAGCCGACGAGGCCACGCTCATAATCATCGGCGACGAGTGTAATGTTCAGGATGGAGCCATCTTCCATGGCCTCATGGGATCGACCATTGAGCTGGGACGAAGGATAAGCATCGCCCATGGGGTCGTGGCCCACGGACCTCTCAAAATAGGGGATGAATCCTTCGTGGGCTTCAACTCAGTGGTCCATAACTCGACTCTGGGCCAGAAATGCTTCGTGGGCCACGGAGCTCTGGTTATGGGGGTGAAGCTCAAGGATGGGTCCTTCGTTCCCAATGGCGCCGTGATAGATTCCCAGGATAAAGCCGATGCCTTGGGGCCTATACCCGAGCACTTGAAGGAGTTCAATGCCGAGGTAGTCAAGGTCAACCGGGAGTTCGCGAGCAGCTACTCCGTAAAGCCATGACCTATGGTTGCAAGTAAATCCATTCTTACCTTTTTCGCTCAGGGCGCCCCTCTGCCTGAGAAGAAATATATAGACCTCTACCTTATGCCGAAGCATTTCAGGTGATTCTCATGGCCAAGATCAAAGCTGGCGTTCTGGGCGCCACGGGCGCTGTGGGGCAGCGATTCATCGAGGGACTTAAGAACCATCCCTGGTTCGAGCTTACGAGCGTAGCGGCCTCAGAAAGGTCCGCGGGCAAGAAGTACAAGGACGCCGCCAAGTGGCGCCTGGAGAGCGAGCTGCCTGCAGATATCTCTGAGATGACCGTGGTGAATGTCGATCCCAAGGAGGTCGATGCTGACATAGTCTTCTCCGCTCTGCCCTCCGACGAGGCCAAGACCGCAGAACCGGCCTTTGCCCAGGCGGGCATGGCCGTGGCTAGCAATACCAGCTCTTACAGGATGGTGGCAGATGTGCCCCTCCTCATACCTGAGTGCAACGCTGATCACATAGGCATGATCAAGGTCCAGCAGGAGAAGCGGGGTTGGGAAGGCTATATGACCACTAATCCCAATTGCACCACGGTGATGTTCTGTCTGCCCCTAAAACCCCTGATGAAGTTCGGCATAGAGACGGTCCACCTAGCCTCCATGCAGGCCGTCAGCGGCGCAGGCTACGAGGGCGTCCCCTCCATGGCCATCCTGGGGAACGTCATACCCTACATAGGTGGCGAGGAGGAGAAGGTGGAGATGGAGGCCCAGAAGATCTTGGGCAAGTTCGACGGCGAGAAGTTCGTAGATGCCCCCTTCACCGTGAGCGCCAGCTGCCACAGGGTGCCCGTCATGGATGGCCACACCGAGGCTGTCTGGGTGACTATGAGGGAAAACCCGACCCCTGATGAGGTCAAGAAGGCCATGAGGGATTTCGACGCGGGCCTAAAGGGCCTTCCTACAGAACCTGAGGTCCCCCTGGCGGTAATGGAGGAGATCGACCGCCCCCAGCCCAGGCTGGACCGCAACAAGGGCCGGGGCATGACCGTCTCCGTAGGCAGGATAAGGCCTGGGGTCACCGGTGTCAAGTTCATTTGCATGGGCCACAACACCGTCCGCGGAGCGGCTGGAGCCAGCATCCTCAATGCCGAGCTCCTCCACAAGAAAGGTCTGCTCTGAAGATGCTGATACTGGCCTGGGAGGTCACCGCGGCCTGCAACCTCTGCTGCAGCTACTGCAGGGCGTCTGCATGCGCCCTGCCTGACAAAGACGAGCTAACCTTGGATGAAGCTCGAAGGCTCATAGACGAGGCTGCCCCCCTAAAACCCATGCTTATTCTGAGCGGGGGGGAGCCCCTCATGCGCCCCGACATCTTTGATATAATAGATTACGCCGTCTCCAGGGGTCTTAGGGTTTCTTTGGCCACCAATGGCACCCTCCTTACCCCTGATATCGTCTTCAGGATAAAGAAGGCAGGCGTTAGCCGGGTGAGCATAAGCCTGGACGGCCCGACCTCAGAGACCCATGATGCGACCAGGGGCCAGGGATGCTATCAGAGGTCCCTGAGGGGCATGGAACTTCTGAGGAGCCAGGTGGATTTTCAGATCAACGTCACCATCACCAGGATAAACCAGGGTGACGTGGTCCCCATGCTAGACCTGGCGCAGAGGCTGGGAGCGCGTGCACTCCACTTCTTCTTCCTTGTCCCCACTGGCAGGGGAAATGTAAGGGATATCATATCTGTGGAGACGCAAGAGGAACTCTTAAAGTTAATAAAGGAGGAGGGCTCAAAAAGGCGCATGGAGATCAGGGTCACCTGCGCTCCCCAGTACGCGCGGATGGGAGGTGGCGGCGGATGCCTGGCCGGAAGAAGCTTTGCCTTCATCTCCAGGCGGGGGGAGGTCTTCCCCTGCGGCTACATGCCCGTCCTGGCAGGGAATATAAGAGAAAAGAGCTTTGCTGAAATCTGGAAGACCTCGCATGTATTCACTGCCCTTAGGGATAGAAAGCTTAATGGCAGCTGTGGCTCCTGCCGCTACAAGATGGCCTGCGGCGGGTGTCGGGCCAGGGCTTACGCCGAGAGCGGGGATTTCCTGGGCCAAGACCCCCTCTGCCCGGAGGCCCGCTGTGGATGAGGTAGATAGAAAGCTCCTGGCTGAGATTCAGGAAGAGTTTCCTCTAGTAGAAGAACCCTTCAAGGCCCTGGCAGAGAAGCTCGGGATTCCGGGCTCTGAGGTGATATCCAGGCTCTCTTCCCTCCAGAAGCAGGGGCTCATTAGGAGGATCGGCCCAGTCCTCGACCTTAGGAAACTGGGACGACGCGGGGTTCTTGTGGCTGTCAAGGTCCCAGAGGATGAGGCTTACGGGGTGGCGAGAATTGTCAACAACTACCGTGAAGTCTCCCACAACTACCTTCGGCCCAATGAGACCGGCTACAACCTATGGTTCACTGTCTCCGCAGATGAGGGGAGGATAGAGGAGATTTTAGGGGACGTCCTCTCCAGGACCGGCTGCAAGATCCTGGTCCTTCCAACCTTAAGGATATTTAAAATAGGCGTTAAATTCGACATATATTGATATCTTTCGACGTACAACGGCAGTATTTGGCATGCGGTGATATTACATCTTGATATAGAATGAGGGGGATAAAATTTTCATAGCAAAGAGAGGTGGATCAAGTGGCCAAGGCTATTCTCATGGACTTTTATGCTGATTGGTGCGGCCCCTGCAGGATACAGGGCCCCATAGTGGATCAGATTGCCGATGACTTCAAAGATAAGGCTGAGATCAAGAAGGTCAATGTGGATAAGGAGAGCGAGATGGCCTCCAAGTACGGCATCTTCGTCGTCCCTACCATAGTCGTGGAAAAAGAGGGTAAGGAGCTTAAGCGGTGGATGGGCGTCACCTCCAAAGAGGAGCTGACGAAGGCTTTAAATGACGCCTTGAAGTAAGAAGCTCCCATGGACCTAGGGGTGGAGCCAGTTCGCAGGGTGAATGGTCGTGGAAGGCCCTCACCCCATCTTTCTGTGAAGTTTGACTTCCATATTTTTTCCATAGATACCAGCCGATCGCCCCAGAGGTCTTTTCAGCCCGATGCCTATCTCATAACTCATGCCCACAGCGATCACTATGGAAAGTCGGCCATGCTCTCTGAAAGGGCGATAGCCTCGGAAGAGACGGTCAGGGCTTTAGAGATCCGGTATGGCAAGAAATACAAAGGCAGGACCTTCAAGGTAGGTGAGAAGATAGAGGTCAAGGGCGTGGAGATAGAGACCTTCTCCACGGGCCACACCATAGGCTCTGCCGCCTTCCTGTGGAAGAACGAGGTGGGGACGAGAACCCTGGTTACGGGGGACGTCAAGGATTACAGTGCCCTGCCCAAGTGTGATTTCCTCATATCCGAGGCCAACTACGGCGACCCATGGGACAAGAACTGCATATTCGATGATGATCTGGTAGGCTTCTCTGAGGCCCTGGAGACGGGAACTGCCACCTTTGGAGCCTACGCCTTCGGCAAGGCTCAGAGAGCAGTGGCTCTGATCAGGGCCATGGGCTATAAAGGTGAGATAGGGATGGATGTCCAGAGCCTGGCCTTAACCGAGGCCCTCATGGCCGATAAAGGCCCATTCGCTGAGGTGAGCGATGGGTTGAATGTGGTCACTCCCTGTAACCTGTCCCAGGTGAAGGGGAGGAACAAGTATGTTCTCACTGGCAGGAACGATTATCATTATCCGACCATAAGGCTTTCAGACCACCTGGATTTCAGAGGGCTCATGAAGATGGTAGCGCACGTGAATCCCCAGGAGATCCTAGTCTACCATCCTGGTGGGCAGATGTCCAATATGCTCGCTCATCACCTTCAGCAATGCGGGATGAAGGCTACAGCGCTGGATGGTATTGAGAAATTATTGCCCTAAGGATAGTAATAATAGTGAGTCCTAGGGTTGATGTTTCTTCAGGGCCTCTACTCCGTCTTTTATCTCCAGGTAGGTATTATGATGTGGTTTACAGGTCTTCACCCGGGGCCCCAGGTTGATTGCGTCATTATGGGTCTCATTGTCGATATAATGAAAAGGCATATGGGTGTGGCCACAGGCGAGGACCGTCCTGTGCCCTTCTTCTGGAGACGGATCTCTCTTTATGCTAAATGTATCTCTTTTATTGCTTAATCCCTTCTCCGGATCAGAAGTCAGGAACGATTTGCCCGGCAGGGCGGATGCTGTATACGTTGAAGATTTATATAGACTGAGCAGAGATGCCAGATTCTTGCTGAATCTACCAAAAATGCCATCGCTTAGACCTCGGCCGTATCTCTCTTCATAGACGCCAGTATCATCACCTTCGAGGCCTCTCTTATTTAGCTGATCCATCACGTTTGCTAGAATATCATACAGCCTGGATTCAGCACATTCTAACTCGTTATTGGTCCTACAGAGGAGATTGAAGAAAGGCTCGTACAGCAGCGTGGCGGTCTCGAAGTCGTAGCCGTGCTTGAAGTGATATCGAGTAACTAAATGGCTGTTCCCCAAGGGGTTTTTATAAGGCTGAAATGTGATGCCAACATTTGGATTCCAGCATTCTGAGATGCCCAGAGGATATTTGTATTTGGTCAAGCCGCAGATTCGATGGTCATGGTTCCCTGCTATATAATGAATTTTCGTCCTCAATGATGGCTCCTTAATCTTATCCATGACGTTATTGTTCTCTATGGTCACTCCTACTACATCTCTTCTCCACGTATTAGCCTAGGTGGACATCTGAGATTGCGATGATTCTCATGTATTATTACAGCAGGTATCAATAACGTAAAAAAGTAGATAAGTATTCTGGCATTGAGTATTCTGGCATATCTGGCAAACCTTAGTGCTTTTCCCTAGGTCTTCATGCTTATTGGATAAGTTTTTCACCTGGACAGGATTAAAGGTCCAAGAATCGGAATTTCTAATGGCTCACAACTTGCATTGGAGTGCGCCGATGAGTTCATATCAATCTATTGGATGTAATATTACTTGGGAGATCGCCGATATATGATGAGGGATTACCGTGTCAGGACCCATGGGGATGAAAGATACAATGGTTATTCTTATTCATAGCTATAATAGGAGCGGTCATTGCCACTTCTGCATTAAAAGCATTGGAAGGATTTACAAAAATTGCCCCATCTGCGTTAATTATTCTGGGATATGGGATGGGTTTTTTTTAAAAAATCCTTTCCTTGGCATTAAAGGAAAATATACAAATTGGAACCGTATATGCGGTATGGTCTGGGGTAGGTATCTCAGTGATTTCAATATTTCAATAATAGACCATTTATTTTACAAACAAACTTTAGATCTCCCGGCTATTTTTGGCATCGTATTGATAATGATCGATATTATAGCAATTAATCAATTCTCAAAATGCTTGTCGCATTAGAATCAAGAGTCTTACGGAGCTTGCAAGAATCTAATCGCATTTAGGGTGGGACGACTTAGATCTCATCAAGGGATTTTGAAATCAACCTTGGGCTTTTTGGATCCTGAATGGTTAGTAGATAAGTTACCAAGAAAAATAATAAATTATCAATGGCATCATTAGCACCTCCATGGCGTGAATCTTCTTAATCCCCGTCAAAGGCGCCACCAATCCCAAAATCGTGGACAAGATGAAGGCAAAAAGCCCGATAAAGCCCGTGAAGGCCAGTGCCATGGCTGCTAGGAATGCCAGGACTAAAATGCATATTGCCCTGTAGTTCAGCCTGTGCATAATCTCTCCCAGGACCCTCGCGCACGCCAGGGCCGAGATGTAAGATACGGCGGCCACGGCGATCACTATGATCAGCATCCGGAGCAGATCGCCCTGATCCAGGTTCATCGCTTTTATGGCCGCTGCGCCCCAGCTCCTGGGCTTTCCTACGGTGTAGAGGGCATCAAGGAGAAGATGGCATTGGCAGTGTTCACTCCGGAGATGGATACAAGAAATTCCTTCCCTGAGGACTGCGCCCCAAATCTGGTAACCACCGTGGTCACCGATGGTGAGACCCCTGGAAGCCAGGCGGTGAGAGATTCTCCAAGGCTTCCGAAGAAGATGGACCTGGCCAGGGATCTGGCAGGCAGGATGAACTCGGTCTCCCACTGCCTTGGCCAGTTCACCTGGGCTCCCGAGGAGATGCTCAGTATCAAGGACGAGGCGCCGAAGAGGCCTGAGAGCAGGGGCAACAGCGACTGGGGATATCAGGCTCAGGGGTGAGGTAAAAAGGTCCTCGTGGTCCCAGGTGAACTGGCCAAGGAGGCTACATGAAAGAAAGAGGAGCGCAGCCAGGGCCTTGTATTTTAAGCGGACTAAAGGCCCCTGACCTTCGATTACAGATCTTGTCTCCGATTTTACCATAAGAATAGCTATCCTCAGAAGGATGAGGCCGAAGTAGACCGTAATTATATCGTAAAAGGCCGAGAAGATGGCAGATAGGGGATAGATGAAGATGAGGCCCATCACGATCGAGCCTGTCGATCTCAGGACGGAGAGCTTCACTGTTTCCAGACCGTTTCCCTCCATCATCATGGTCTGACCTGGAAGGACCGCCAGGATTGCATCGGAGTCGGGGGCTCCTATGAAGGTGGCGGGGATGAGTCAAAGAAGGTCTGGGAAATGCTGGCTGCCAGGATCATGGTCGTCTACCTGGAATGGTGTCGGGCCTTTGGAGATGAGGGATGAGGATAAAGGCCAGGAGAATGGCTGCAAAGCTGTTCACGTGGAGGCCGGATGGGCAAGGCCATTTAATGCACCCACAAGGAAGCCTGTCAGGATGCACAGGACGAGGTTTATATCGACCAATCTTTTTGCCTACCCTTAACCTTCTTCTACCCGTGCCTATTTTTATATGTACTCAGGATATTAATAATTTATTGGGAGCCCTAATTGAATATGCGGTTGGTCTTATCCCCTCTGGATTAAAAATGTAGATTGTTTAGCTCACATATGATGGGATCGTGTGAAAACACTTAAATACTGGCGGGGCTTCGGTTAACTTATCCCGCACGCGA
>CAZKWM010000072.1:0-8200 GCA_964556405.1 uncultured Methanotrichaceae archaeon
ATATTGTAAGCAGCGTTGAGATCAGCATCATCCTTCAGACCGCATCTATAGCACTGGTAGAAAGACCAACTGTTCTTAGCATAGCGGAACGATTCAGCCTGGTTTTTATTGTTTCTGATTCCGGTCAGATCTTCGAGCTTAATACCTTTGCTTAACTCCTTTGCTGCGTCTACAACCTTCTAAATATATAAGGTTGTAGCCAATCGCTGTAGGTACGGCATTCATCCCAGGACTAAAGTCCTGGGCTTTCTGTCTGCTTACATTGTAAGGCTATAAGCAAAGACGAATAAAAAGTGGCAGGAGGGTTCAAAATGGCTGCTGATAGTGCAAAAAGCGTACTTGATAAGGACGAAGAATACGTCGATGCTGAATATAGAAAATTCCTCGAAGAGAAGGATAAGTACGTAAATTTCGATGAATTTTGTCGTGAGAAGGGAATTTAAACACTTTTTTGGGCAGATTTAAAGAAAAATTTTATAAGAGGCCAATTAGGCGGCCCCTTATTAGGTGATCACTGGTCCAATCTTCAAGGTCTTCAATAGGTTGTCATCTATTGTACCAGGCTGAGAAATCACAACAAAGGTAGACGTATCCGGAGCAAATGCCGCTATTTCGTATTTCCCTATTGTTTCTATGGCATAAACCGTGATCTTGCTGCCGTCGGCACGGGTTACCACTCATTCACCCTTAACTACAGGGACGATGCGTTCAAACTCATGCTTAATTACATCTTTGACCAATTGGTCTACATTTACAGGCGTTGGGTAAGTTTTTATAATAATGGTTGCACCGCCAACGGTGTTTTTCTGAATGATCATATTATCCTTGGATTGAATGTATCCAGTAGTATCCGATTGTGGCCCATTGCCGAGGTCATAGGTTATCGTTTTGGCATGTGGCTTAGCCGCTTCTGCTGCCTCCGCTGCTTTGGCTTGTTCGGCTAGCTTTTCTTTAATTATGGTAGTTGGGTCATCAATGGTAATCATGGTCATTATGAGGCGGTTCTGGATCCCTACTTCCTTCCCGTTGCCCTTGCCAAGTCTACCATATTCATCAATGACATATAAGGGAATGATAGTAGTGAACGTCTCTAACACAGATACATATTTTCCACCAACACGAGAACCATCAACCATCTGAAGCTCTACGTATTTATCTACGGGCGTTGATGTCGTTTCGGCTGCCGTTGGTTCTGCGATAGCCGGTTCGGATGATTTCTGTTCAGACGCGGGTGTACTTGACGCTGTTGTTTCTTTATCATCGGAACACATGCAGCCTGACGCCATTACGCTCTGGATCGAGAAAGAGATCAGAAAGTTCGGAGCCGATGTAGTTAGCGTCTCCGGACCTTATCGTTGGGGCGACCCAACCCAGAAGCTCCTCCTGAACATCATCATGAGCTTTGCCGAATTCGAGGGATCGCTAGGCTCTATGGAGGATGGAAGACCAAGGCAAGAGGTGGCCAGCATGCGGGTGGCAGGGCGCCGATTGGATACAGTACTGGCAAGGCTCTGATACTCGATCCAGCCAAGGCTTTGGCGGTTCGAAGAGTTTTCGAGCTTCGAGAGCAGTGGTTATCTATGTAAGCTGTAGCTTGCCGGATGAACACCGAAGGATTCACTACCAAGTCTGGTCGGCAATTTCAGAAGATGCAAATCAAGCGCATTCTGGATAGAGAGTTCCTCTACAGAGGGAAATATAGGTATGCGGGGATCGAGAGCCAGGGGCAACATGATGCCATCCTATGATCTTCGGGAGGGGGTATTCTGGCACGAATTCGCCGTTTCTATCATGATATAACATAAATAGTAAAAGTGTAATTAACAGATATGAGAAAAAGGGAGTTGGTCGTTGCGGTCATGGCGTGTCTATTGTTATTGGGCAGTATCATCGCCGTGGCCTTCGAGGAGTTCGAGAGTTCAGAGGGAAAAGTCGTAGAGGTCAAATCGCAGGAAAAGTTAGTATCGTTGGCTAGTGGACTTAATTTTGGCAGTAATAATACAATTTATGTAATGGCATCAACCTCATCAAATGATAACTTTACTTTGCCCATAAACAGGAGTACTAATCATCAGACAAACGAAAGCGCTGTTAATGGGTCTCTGCGAGTGGGTGCCAACCAGGGGACGAGGGTGGCCATTCGTGCTTCAAATGGCCAATATGTCTGTGCAGAAGACGGCGGAGGCCGTGAGCTGGTAGCAAGCCGCAACGCTATAGGTCCATGGGAGATCTTCCAAATAGAGGTTCAGGACTCTATCCAACAGGTAATAGATGCCGCTGGTCCAGGTGGTACAGTCAAATTGGTAGATGGCGTTTACAAGGGAACCGCGACTATCGATAAGTCGGTGAACATAGTTGGATCTGGTACAGGCGGAACGTCCATAGATGGAGGCCGACAAGGTTCCGTATTCACTATTGGCAAAACGAACCCGGACATTGATGTTGGATTATGTCTGATCGGAATTCGTGGAGGTTCGAGCGAATACGGTGGCGGCATCAATAACTTTGGTAGACTGACCTTAGATGATATTCTCATAACCGGAAACACCGCTAGTAATTCTGGTGGTGGTATTTTCAACCATGGCAGTATGTTCTGTACCGCAGCTCTGATCTCCAATAACGCAGCAAAGTTGGGGGGTGGGATTTTTAACGATGCTGGATCGGGTTTGATCCTGGAGACTGTTAATATCACCTCCAATACAGCTGAAATTCGTGGCGGCGGGATTTTGAATAAGGGAAAAATGAATTTTATGGGTGGCATAGTATGGCGGAACTATCGCGATAATATATGGGATGACACAGCAAACGCCAACGTGGGCCATCGACCTTCTGGTAACCTAAGCGCACTTAACGTGTTTCGTATCCGTCTCCCTCCAGTATACATCGGTTTTTGATACTCCAGGAGGATCTCGACCTACTGCTGGCCATCGGCTATCTGGTTATCCGCAAAAAATCCTTGCAGATCGAAGATCGATGCCCTGGCAAGCAAGTGCTGTCTGTAGCCCACCCCATGGACCTTTGTTCCAGTGATCGTTATCTTCAGTTTCATTTCCAAAATACCAATTATCTCGAAAGAATATAGCCTTTTCGGCATGCTACGACCCAATAACCACCGTTGACTTCAGGCAGAACTTGTAACCTTTTGGCAAGGGCAGAAATTTATATACACCACACAAATAAGAGCTAGGGATAACAGGTGAATCGATGAATCAATGGATTGATAAAGACTTGGAGAGAAGATATGGTCCAAGATTCAAATAACGATCTTTTGCACTCTGCCAGAGGCATGATGGCATGATATATCAGTCCTATGCTGGTGTCCCAAGGGGGATTTATAGTCCGTGATACCAGCCTTTTCGCGAAAATGGCAGCTATAGATGGGGATATTTTTTCTCCTGGGAAGGTAGCACCACATCCACACCCCAATTTTTCTTACTAATAGTATCAAAGGATGTAGAATCAGTGTCTTAAAAAAAGCCCTCATTTCTAAATCTATAATGGTTATAAATACTCCTCCATTCAAAAAACGGAGAAAGATAATGTTTAAAGCATAGAAGGAAGGGAGGCTATTCCAATGCCAGGCAAAGTACCCCCCAGCTATGCCTTCAAGGGTTCAGAGAAGCCCCTGATAGGCATGACTATAGGCGATATGTTCGATGAGATAGCGAGAAAATACCCTGATAACGATGCCATTGTATCTTTGCATCAGAACCTTCGCTACACTTACCGCGATCTGCAGAAGGTGGTAGATCGCACCGCCAGGGGATTCATCGCTTTGGGTCTAAAGAAAGGTGATCGCCTGGCCATATGGGCCACCAACATTGCTGAATGGATCATCACCCAGTTTGCAACAGCCAAGGCGGGCATCATCATGGTCAACATCAACCCTGCCTACAGGACCCACGAGCTGGAGTACGCCCTAAAGCAGTCCGAGGCCCAGACGCTCCTGCTAATAGACCGGTTCAAGACCTCCGATTATATCAAGATGATCTACGAGGTCTGCCCGGAGGCCAAGGAGAGCACGCCTGGCAAGGTCAGATCCCAGAACCTTCCCTTCCTCAAGAACCTGGTCATGCTCAGGGGAGGAAGCCAGCCAGGAATGTACACCTGGGAGGAGGTTTTGAGGATGGGGGATGAGCTTCCCAACGATGTTCTTCTAGAGAGGGCCGAGTCCCTGGACTTCGACGATCCCATCAACATCCAGTACACATCAGGCACCACTGGCTTCCCCAAGGGCGTCGTCCTCACTCACCATAACATCCTCAACAACGGCTACTTTATTGGTGAATGCATGAAGTTCTCTGAAAAGGACAGGCTCTGCATACCCGTTCCTTTCTACCACTGCTTCGGCATGATCCTTTCCAACATGGCCTGCATGACCCACGGCGTCACCATGGTCCTTCCGGCTGAGTACTTCGATCCGCTCTCGGTCCTGAGAGCCATAGAAAAGGAGCACTGCACTGCGGTCCACGGCGTTCCCACCATGTTCATAGCCGAGCTCGAGCACCCCGATTTCAACAAGTTCAACCTCAAATCCCTCAGGACGGGAATCATGGCTGGCTCCCCCTGCCCTGTGGAGTTCATGAAGAAGGTCAACACCCTCATGAACATGACCGAGGTGGTCATAACCTACGGCCAGACCGAGTCCTCTCCAGGCATCACCATGTCCTCTACGGAAGATTCCCTGGCGCAGAGGGTCTCCACTGTCGGCAAGCCCATGCCCCACACCGAGGTCAAGATCGTGGACCCAAAGACAGGGAAGATCATGCCTAGGGGAGAGACCGGCGAGATATGCTCCAGGAGCTATGCCACCATGCGCTGCTACTACAACAACCCCGTGGCTACGGAGCAAGTCGTGGATAAGGAGGGATGGCTGCACACCGGCGACCTGGGAATCCTAGACGAGAACGATTACTGCAAGATCACGGGCCGCCTCAAGGACATGGTCATCAGGGGCGGCGAGAACATCTACCCCAGGGAGGTCGAGGAGTTCCTCTACACCCACCCGGCCATAAGCGACGTCCAGGTGATAGGCGTGCCCGACCTGAAGTATGGCGAAGAGCTCATGGCCTGGATAAAGCTCAAGGAAGGAGCCAAGATCACCCCTGAGGAGATAAAGGCCTTCTGCAAGGGAAAGATCGCTCACTTCAAGGTGCCCAGGTACATCAAGTTCGTCAACGAATTTCCCATGACGGTCAGCGGAAAGATTCAGAAGTACAAGATGAGAGGTGAGTCCATCAAAGAGCTGGGCCTGGAAGAAGTGGCCAAGATGAAGACCGCCTGATATCGAAGGATCAATAAATCAGGCTGAGGGGGTAAAATCCCCTCATGCTGCATCGCTCCTTTTCATCTACCCTTTCTTCAATTGCTCCTTTCTTGCGCAGGAATGACCAAGGAGTGTCGAATAATGGCTTCAACCCTCGTATTAACCCCCATACCCAAGCTATCCTGGCCAGATAGAAGGATGCCCCCGCGCCTATGTCCTTCCACAGGGCCTTCTGGGCCTCGCCTCTGCCATACCAGGCATACGGAATAGATGGGACTCAGCTCTATGGCTTTGTTGTAAGCCGCCAGAGCCTCATCATTCTTTCCCAGAGCTCTCAGGACATTCTCCCTTGCCTATCCAGGATGTCGGCGCATATAAAAAGCAGGGGGCAGCCGTCACTATGGCAGCACCATTGGCTTTAAGGGCCTCATCGTATTTGGACTGTTTGAAGAAAGCTTCCGCTTTCAGCTGCAGAAGGCTCGTGCCGTTGGAATCATCCGAAAGAGCCTGCTTGCCTGCCTTGGATAGGGCGTCACCTTTGCCAATCCATGTCGTGGCTTGGGTTTTGCTGTCGCTTACAGTTATGTATTGCAGGGCTTTCTCGTAGGCCAAAGCAGCATCTCTGTCCGAACCGCTGGAGGAGAGCTCCTTGGCCTGATTCGCCCAGTAATCGGTTGTATTCTCTACAGCGCCAGCCTGGTAGTATAAAAGAGCCAGAGAGAGCATCAACAGGAGCAATGTAAATTTTGGCATCAATACAAATCTCTCCATATAGTTTCAACAACTCTGAGATATCATCTAATGATCGATATTCATCTTATATTCGTTCTTCGTGATCTATAAGATCTGATTTTATATTTTAATCCTTCTTTTTTTAGCCTACTGTCGCCACATTCCTATTATACTTTCTTATCAAAATTGATATTAAAGAGACCAAGCTGACTTAAATCAAAGACAAGAATCAAGGAATCCTCATATATAAATCCCTGGCCGCCTTAGAAGAGAATGGAGGCCTGCTGATTCCTGAGTCCTCCTCAGCCACGAAGAGCTTCAAAAGGTTGTTTGCTTTTTTACCTCCATCCGCTTCCAGGGCATCACAGGATCGGACGGCCCCCGTGTCCGGCAGGATAATACGGTTGGCACACCAGGAGGCATCCACCATCCGGCATCCGTCATAATCCTCTGAGGTGATCTTCAGCCATGCCTCTGAGTGCAGAGGAGCTCTGCTTTTTCCACCGTAGATATCGATGATAACATCGCCCCACCAGATCTACCGTAGGGCTGTGGCCGAAAGGTAGAGAGAAGGAGCGTCTGATCTCACGGCGAACGCCGATCTAAATTTGAATCTAAATCCATGAGCCAATCCGTCAGCCTGATGACGATCCCAATCGAACCAGCGATCTAAGTCCACCGTTTCTCCCTTGGCCTTGGCACAGATCAGAGATAGGGAAGGCAAGGCGAAGGCGGCTTTTGCCCTCGCTTTTTGCCCCGTGAATAATCCTTTGAGATACATAGCTTTCACCGATCTACCTCTCCTATCCACTGTACTACCTCCAAACCTCAGCCCACCCTAAAGGCTGAGATCCACACCGGGTTTTAGTCCACACCAACCCTCAAACCTTACTCGCCGAGTTTTTTTGCGTTTGACGAGAATACGACAACTAACGAGTATAAGCTTTACGGTTAGAGGCCTTATATCGTCATAAGAAAAATTATTTAATTTACCATCTATTCACAATTAATAATTCAGATGAAAATCGGTGCCAACAGATCTTTCTGGCTCCAAATCCCCGTCTTACCATAGCCTTTGTTCTTCGCGATACAGCTCAAAGCGATATCTTTCTAGGGAATTCTCAAGGCAATCTTAGGTCTTTTCATACCTAAATCTAGAATCTTTGAATAGCTATTGGCTTAATATGCCGAAGGACTTGAATCGACCGCAAAAGTAATCCCAGGGATGAAGCTATGAGCACCCAGGAGATTACAGCAGAGCAGGATGCATCATGCGGCTTATCACTGAAGAACGTCATAAGGTGCTTTGGAGATCAAGGAGATGCTTAAGGACGCCGATTTCAAGCCCATAGCGATGAGCGACAGAGGCCTTTTCGTGGCCCACTACAAGAGCTTCCCCCAGGTTCACAGCGATAATACCTTCGCCAACATGATCTGCTGGAACGGCTATGCCCACTACAGGTATGCTTTGGCAGAGGGCTGCATAATGCTCTCCAGCACTGTGGATGGAAAGACGGTCTACCGCGTGCCCATAGGCCCCAAGAACCCCGAAATTCTGGCGCAGGTTCTGGCTTTGGCGGCAAAAAGCGACAAGGACATGCCCCTCATAATCCTGGACCCCGGAAACAGGGAGTGGATCTCGGAGCTTTACCCAAAGCTCAGCCTTTACCCTAAGAGGGATTACTTCGACTACGTATACCGGGCCTCAGACCTGGTCGAGCTTCCGGGGAAGAAGTATCAGACCATAAGAAAGCAGCTCAATCAGTTCCGGAGAGATTGCTCGCCCCAGGTGGAGCCCATCACCGATGGGAATGTTCAGGAGATCAGGGATTTTCTGGACCTCTGGTGCGATTGGAAGGACTGCGATTCTGATCCCATGCTGGTCCACGAAAAAGAGGCGGTGATCTTCGCCTTGTCTCATTTTGCTGAGCTTGGCCTCTCAGGCATAGCCATCAGGGCCGAAGGAAAGATCGGGGGCATGTCCATCTTCGAGGGCTTGAACAAGGACACGGCCCTGGTGCACTTTGAGAAGGGCATTCCTGATTGCAAGGCCATCTACAGGGCAGTCAACGCCGAGGCAGCGAAGATCCTGGCCAGGGATTATGCCTACATAAACAGGGAGAGCGATATGGGCGTGGAAGGGATCAGGGAGGCTAAGACCAGATACCATCCTGACCACATGGTAGAGGTCTATGCGGTCAA
>CAZKWM010000072.1:8300-10732 GCA_964556405.1 uncultured Methanotrichaceae archaeon
GGGAGGCTAAGACCAGATACCATCCTGACCACATGGTAGAGGTCTATGCGGTCAATAAAGAGGATATTAAGGCGGTCCTTTCTTAAACCTCATCCTGTTTGAGGTAAAATGAAAAGTAGAAAGCCCATCTTTTAAGAGTCACTGAGTTCATTGGTCATTCTGGAGTTTCGAATAAAACTGGTAAGCGAGGAATTTGGCGGTTGGGTTATCTAAGTCCTGCAAACTCTTCTGGGTGCATGTGGATGTACATAGATATGGTAGACCGCTCGTATCCAAGTTTCCGTGCAATCTGGTTTATGGATTTGCCAGATCTCAAGCCCTCTTTAGCTGCCTCAATTGCAGCAATGTCCTCCACGTCTGGAGCATGTGGCATTTGGACCTGGCGTGGAGGAAGCTCCACAAGCGGTTCATCTGGACGACTGGCCATTCCGAGGAATGACCTCGTGGAGATCGGTCGCGTGATAATGCGTGATGATCTGGTAAATAAATCAAAGAGGAGGCTGAGTAGAAGGCTGATGCTTTCCATTAACACCCACTCCTGGGTCAGGATACAGGGTATACGTTACTGCGGGCCGTATATGTTACCGCGGGTGTTCCTGTCTATGTTGCCTCCTCTTAAGTCTATGACCTCAATGTCAGGAAACGTCCCCAGCTCGTCTAGCAATTCTTCTGGAGTAGATGCCTGAGCCGCCCCCGATACAATAACAGCTAGGATTCCATTCATCACGGCCAATTATTTTATCATCGGTTGGGGGTTATTGGCGTTATGTGTATTTTAAACCACTTCGGGCAGGTAAACTCCAGAGCCGATCCACCAGTTATCATCTATTTCCTTCACATAGACCAGCTTTAGCTCCTCTTTATTATTGTCAGCCAGGATTGGCGAAGATGTAATAGGTAAGCCCGCTGCCGCTAGTCTTGGCAATTGCTATCATATTCTGAATGAAGGCAACGTCGTTAGCATCCTTTAGATCGAACTGGCTCATGCCGACGAAATCAGGCCTTATGGGGTGAGCGAGGTTTACGCCGCTGAAATCATCAGCGAAGATGTAGAGCTGACCCTTGACGAACTGGCCCTGCTTGTTGTTGAACTCCTGGAGGGCCTTCTCTTTACCGTTCTGCTGAGCGTAGGTCGCAGCGCTATCCACGAAGGCGATTAGATCCTGAGAGGATACGCTTCCTAAGGAAGTCTTTACCGCTGGGCTATTGCTCCCGGTAGCTGCCTCGGCATGCACTACAGAGACAGCTGCCGCCAGGAGAAATATAGTTACACAGATTACATCCAGCTTCATGAAATAAATGTTTTATCATGCTATTTATGCGTTTTGAGATTTAGATTTAATATAAATATTTATAAGATGTTTGTAGCCTCAGAATCAAGTTCTGGCTATATGATATTTTAATAAGAAGAGTTTATTGCTGCTATCAAACATAAACATCCGCATTAGGTCAGGCGGGTCTTTAATAATTATGGATTATTTTATTAAACTTTTGATTTCGATGGTGGTATATCCTGCATGGCATATAGCCGCAGATCCTGGTATCAGCGCTGCCTGAGAACCATATGTGCCGATACTTTGGGATCTCCTGCACCAGCTGACAGGACAGGTCGTGATAGATCTTATCCCTCTTATCGCCCAGGAAATCTCCTAGCATGCTGACATCGTTGCATTGGCTGCAGGGCGTGAAGCCATCAGCTTTTGCCTCCTCCTTGAGAAAGAGCCAGGTCCTGTTTACATAAGGGATCTTTTGGATCTCTATACCAGACCTAGGAGCCATTTTTCTCATAATAAGGACCCCTGCCGGCATCGGTCCCATAAAACCGGGCATCGGCAGGGCAAATGTATCCGGGTTTTGCCGGCATGACCAAGATGCTGCTGTTGCTCTTATTGATCGATTGTCAGGGGTTGCCAAAGGTAGTGGGCCGCAGAAGCATGAGAAAGAGACGGATCTGTAGGGTGGACCTCCGCATGAATTAATATTAGTGAATAAAAAGGAAATAGGTATAGCTATATTTCTTTTGCCACAAGGTTATCTACGAAAGTCCAGACACGAGCAAAAGCTATACCCTTAAAGATACCAGCCGATCCCAAGGTGTTTTGCTGGCAGGGTACCGTGTTGGATTGTACATAGAATGTATGGGTCCATCACGATCGATCTTCAAAATTTTCGACCGACAGATATATAGTCAAGAAGACCCTTCAATATCAGGCCTCATAGCATTGATTCAAAGGAAATTTTGTTGAGATGTTTTTGCGGCATTAGATGCTGAGGCATCCAAGGGAGATTGTAATCCTGCTGATAATAGGGAGTGAAACTCTATCTGTAGATGTCTTTCATTATCCTTTCCATCAAGCTTCAACTGGTTCGGACAGCATTCAACTGGTTCGGATAGCATTCTCCACGCTCATTAAGGAGTAAAATAAATGTCA
>CAZKWM010000073.1:0-10542 GCA_964556405.1 uncultured Methanotrichaceae archaeon
AGGTCTGTGACCTCGACCTCGAACTGAACGATTCCTTCAGGCATGGTAGCTCCTTATCTAGAATCTCCGAGATTTATCGCCCCTTCCTTCAGCAGCACGCGACAGCTACTTCTATATATTTCGCAGTGCCATAACTATTAAGGTTGCTCTAAGGCTGACGCAAGGCACTGTAAATTGGGTGACAGATCCAGGGGAATAGTAGGAATAGGACCACTGGTTATTGCAGCAATGCCGGTAAAAAGATGGAGCTAAATCGGGCTTTAGAGTCGCTCAGGGACGCATTATGGATAGGGCCGCCACAGCGATGATGAGGATGACCGCCACCGCTGCTATGAAGTTCCTGGTGTCGTACTTGATCCATTGCGTGACGTGCTTGGGCTTGTGAGCTACAACCTATGCGATCCACTGCTCATGCATTAGCGTGGCATCGCTCTTCTGTGCGGTTACCATGGCGGCTTCACTTCCTCAGGTTAATGAGATAATCTACATCTTTAATTGTTATGCTATTTTCGGTTAAACAGCCCTTTAAAGAAAGAACTGAGGTAAAAATAGGAGAAAAGCCTCATCGTCTGCAGCTCACATAATATCGGTAAAATATATAGATGTCAGCCAAAAAATATATATTGAAGATTATCGTAATTGATTTCGGCAAAATTCGATTCTATTTTCTCCCTCATTTATCCTTGACTTTTGCCATCTCCTCCTATAAGTCCCTGCTCTATCTTAAATCAGAAGCAACAGGCCATCAACGGTGCATAAGGCCGCCTATGACCACCAGCAGGGCGAGGACGGCGCCTAGACCCATCAGGACATGCCAGGGCTGGAACGAAAAGCCCTTATCTCTGGTGTGCTTGGGCTTGCGCGGTAAATTCTCCTCGATCCACTTCTCCTGCTGTCGCATAGCGTCGCTCTTCTCGATCATGAATCTCACCAACAACAAAGGCACTTAAAGGGATTTCTTTTCCTCTTTCGCGGCGCCACTTTCCCAGGTAGGGACGCCCTGGTAGCATATCCTGAGAACCCTGTGGAATGGTATGTGCTTTTCGCCATCTTCAGACTGAATCTCCATGCCGCCCGACCCAAGGCTCACGATATCGCTGCCAAAGGCTGAGGACCTGTCCCCGGGAGGTCCCCTGTTGATATAATCCACGCGTACCTGACTAAAGTCGTATTGGGGATCGTGGAAAAACCGGAGAAGCAGAGCCTGGCTTTGTCTCACACCCCTGCTCTTGATATGGGGGCAGAAAACCTTTTGCTCCTCCACGAGGGATGTGCTTAGGGCATGAGTACAGCTATCCATAGCACTCCATACCCCAGACCTATATGAAGCCTCCACGAGATTCACATAACTACACGCAATGTAGAAAATGCCTGATAGAACCCCTATGTGAAAAACAAGTACTTAAGCCATGGTTGAAAAGAGAATTATCATGGGAACGGAAAGAGGAGGTTCCAAGATGACAGATGCAGAGAAGGGCCCAGAAGGACTGGAGACGGTCCTGGTAAAGGCTGCCACGCACAGACACTCCGATCTTCTGCTCCTGGGCTTTGTGGCCTCGACCTTCACCATTCTCCTAGCCATCTCCGTCATTGGCTGAGGGAGATGAGGCGGGATTTACAATTGGATTAGCAAAAGCCGCACCCTACATCCTCTCAGGCAACAGGCTTTTGCCTCCCTATAGGACCCCCACCGTGGTGGCATCACATACGGGCATTTAACCCAAGTCTAGAGCCTGAGCTCCTGAAGTACAATCAACGCCCCGTGCAGAAAGCCTTGGGGAATTAGAGAATCTCCCAGTAAAAAGCCCTGCAAAACTTATTCAACGCAGGATGCTCAGAAAGAGCATGGCTATTCCCAGGACTGCGGTGACAGTTATGGCCACTTCGACCTTAGAGGTCGTCTCACGATATCTACCGTGCATGAGCCTTGCTGCATGGAGGCGGAGGATTTAGCCTTTTCGCCGGATCCCGGGTCCCTTGGGAATCAGCACCCGGAAAGCTGCCCCTATGACTCGGC
Organism: uncultured Methanotrichaceae archaeon; assembly: GCA_964556405.1. Classification (GTDB taxonomy): domain Archaea; phylum Halobacteriota; class Methanosarcinia; order Methanotrichales; family Methanotrichaceae; genus UBA114. The sequence goes on from CAZKWM010000073.1 coordinate 2,018, forward strand.
AAATCATATTAACCGGGCGCGCCCATAAATCTTGGACAAGGGAGGCGAAATATGAGATGCGAGGTGTGGCTGTCCAGCGGCGCAGGCTATTTCGTGGACCTGAAAGAGGCAAGGACCTTCCAGGAGTATTTGGATCAGCTAGGGGAGACCCGGTGGATACTCATAGACGATGAGAGCGCGGCCATCAATACCGACCAGATCGCTGAGGTCCGGAGGATGGACGAAAAAGAGGAGGCGCCTTAGTAGACAGCCCTTTCTATACAACCTTTTTGTAAGTTGACCATTTAAATCCCGCATTTTTCTTTAGAACATCTATATCGTAATCTGGCCAGTTTCAAGCATCTTCCGGTCCAATAGCCTCCATCACCTGCTTGGCAGAAAATAGCTTTTTGGCAACTTTATTTTTCAAGTTAGAAATTTTATATTGCATGCGTGGGAAAAGTGTGTATATATATATATATATATATATATATATTAATTATCGAATTTGAAGATAAAAGTTTTACAAGAACTTGCCAAGGTTCTAACCAGCAGCTAGCCGCGGGCCAGCTCTTTGGATGTCACATTCTTCAGCCCATAGTCCTTGCTTGGAGCCTTTTCTCCGTCAGGTCGTCCTTACCTTATCGTAAAGGCTGGTATTGAAGAGCCCTCCTTCCGAAAGCTGCCTGGAGGTGTAGTTTAGCTGATAATCCACCGTGGCGTACTCCAGGGCTGAGGGTATTTCAACATGGGGGTCGCTGATCCACTCCCCATCCCAAGTTCTTATGGAGTATTCGATCGTTGAAAGATTATCCTCGATCCTATTGGCGTAAATGGCAGCTGTCTCCCTGGTATGGGCATTGGCGTAGTCAGTAGCATTGATGTGGGTCCTTATGATCTGCACCACCAGGTCCGGATGATCCCTAATCCGCCTCCTTGAGACCAGGGGGCAGTTGGCTGCGGCATTGGGCCACATCTGGCCCGCCGATACAACCTACCTTCCTTTACACGAGAGCTCTATGATGGCAGGGCTTGGCTGGGGCAGGAAGGCCGCATCCAACCGATCTGCCGATATAGCGGTCACTGCATCACCAGGTCCCATGGGGATTATGTTGATCCTGGAAACGTCCACGCCGTTTTGAGCGAGCCGCCGCCGCAGGATTAGGACCTGGATGGATCCCGCAGGGAAGGTGCCGGTCCTTCGGCCTACCAGAAAGGAGGGGCCATTGTAGGGAAGACTGGCCCTGAATACCAGGTTGTAGCCACTAATGCTCACCCCTGCTACGATCTTGGTGTCCAAGCTCTAGGCTATGGCCGTTATTGGAGGATCAATTCCCACGTAGTCTATGTCTAGGTCGCCGGCCAGCATTGGTGGCATCTCAGGGGGACCGGTGGGGAACTGGTGCTCCTGGATGGCGTCCACCCCATAGGGCTTTAGACCAGCCAGCCACCAGCCTTTATCCATGGTGATCACCTCCGCCGCATGGTGGGTGCTGGGCTGGTAGCCAATCCTCAAGGTTGAGACCTCGAGCCTTGGGGTGGAATGAGGTGAGGATATGCAACCCAGAGATAACTTCTCCATGGCCCTGAGAGGGGCCGAAGGAAGGATCTTCGTAGGATGCCGTCAGCCTCCCAGGCTCCTCGTATACAATACGGAATCAGGCACGCAGATTGTAGGCATGAAGATCGATGGAGATATCGACGATGTATTCTACGATAACATTTCCAAAAGGGTCTACGCCTCCTGCTGCGCTGGGTCTGTGGATGTTTTCAGGAAGATGAGCACGGATAGCTATCCGGCCTTGATCAGAGACGAAACCTCAGAAGGGGCACGCACATCCCTTTAAGTCCCAGAGCGGTCGAGGCTATACATCGCTGTGCCTCAAAGTGACATCAGATACGCAAGGGTGATGGTCTATGCTATCTAACGATAGTTCAGCCTCGTAGGGGATAGACCTTGCCCAGGACTAAAACCTAATGTTCGTTGAATGACGTAGGTATCTCCAGACAAAAATCGAACATCGTTTTTATCCCTCCCATATACATAACCGGACCTTTGCCTTCTTCTTCATTCTGACTCCTTATCCTGGCCATCAAGCTGTTTCTTCTCGAGGGAATACAAAGACCCCCTACCTCCGGATCAGGATAACAAAGGTTAAAATATCCCCCGCGGTTTAAACAGGAGAGGATAGGCATGGACAAGTACGAGAAGGTGACCGAGCTCACCCGGAGAAGGGGCTTCATGTGGCCAGCCTTCGAGCTGTATGGGGGGGCTGCGGGATTTTACGATTATGGGCCTTTGGGTGCCACCCTCAAGTGCAGGATTGAGGATACCTGGAGGCAGTTCTTCGTCATCAGAGAGGGGTTTGCAGAGATAGAGGCCCCGACCATAGGGGTGGAGGGCATCTTCCAGGCCTCGGGCCACTTGAGCGGCTTCTCAGATCCTCTGACCACCTGCAAGGCCTGCAGTGAGATCTACAGGGCCGACCACTTGATAACGCACATAGTAGAGGTCCCAGACGCCCTCTCCAACCAGGAGATCTACAAGGTCATATGCGATAACGAGGTCACCTGCCCAGAGTGCGGAGGAGATCTCTCTGAGGTATATGAGTTCAACCTCATGTTCAAGACGAACATAGGGCCCGGAGGAAAGCTCCAAGGCTACCTAAGGCCTGAGACCGCCCAGGGCATGTTCATAAACTTCCAGAGGCTTCTTAGGTACTTCAGGGACCACCTGCCCTTCGGCGCAGTGCAGATCGGCAAGTCCTTCAGAAATGAGATCTCCCCTAGGCAGGGAGTCATAAGGCTTAGAGAATTCACCCAGGCCGAGGCCGAGATTTTCATTGATCCTAGGAACAAAACCCACCCCAAGTTTGGGGAGGTCAAAGACCTAGTGCTGAAGCTCTACTCCCAGGCCGCCCAGGAGAGGGGAGTGCCCGATACCATGACCGTGGGAGAGGCCGTGGAGAAAAGGACTATCGCTCACCAGATCCTCGGTTACTACGTGGCTAGAACCTACCAGTTCCTCATGGCGGTAGGCGTTTCACCGGACAGGATGAGGTTCAGGCAGCACAAGTCCGACGAGATGGCCCACTATGCAGCGGATTGCTGGGATGCCGAGGTTCTCCTGGACCGCCTGGGATGGATAGAGATCGTGGGCATAGCCGACAGGACCGATTACGACCTCAAGGCCCACATGGCCCAGAGCAAGGTCAGCCTCAAGGTCATGGTACCTTACGATAAGCCCATAAAGCGCCAGAAGCTTGTTGTGAAGCCCGACTTCAAGGCTTTAGGACCAAAGTTTAAGGCCAAATCCAAGGCCGTAGGTGAGGCTCTGAAGGCCCTTAAGCCCGAGGATATCCAGGGCGATGTGATCAAGATCCAGCTGGATGGCGAGCAGGTAGAGGTGGACAAGAGCCTGGTCTCCTTCGAGATAGCAGAAGTGGAGATCAGGGGCGAAGAGGTCGTGCCCCACGTGATAGAGCCCTCCTTTGGCATAGATCGGATAATTTATACCGTTCTAGACCACTCTTTCTATGAGGATGCCGTGGACGGCGAGGCCAGATCGGTATTAAAGTTCCTGCCGGGCGTGGCACCCATAGAGGTTGCAATCCTTCCCCTCATGGATAGGTCTGAGCTCGTAGCCCCGGCCCAGAAGATCCTGGAGGATTTGAGGTCCAGAGGCATCAGGACCGACTACGACACATCCGGAAGCATAGGCAGGAGGTACCGGCGCAATGACGAGGTAGGGACACCCTACGATGTCACCGTGGACTACGAGACCCTGGAGACTGGGACCGTCACAGTGAGGGATCGCGACAGCATGCGCCAGATAAAGGTCAGGGTTGAGAATCTAGTCTGTACCCTGGAGGATCTCCTCTCGGGCGCCAAGAAGTTCGAGGAGGCAGGGACCATGGTGTTGGTCCCCGCCGCTTAAATGGCAACGGCTTCAATGGTAACGATCTCAGGAGAATGGAAGATGGCCAAGGTCGCTGACGAGTGGAGGTCCAAGCTGATAACGGAGATCCGAAGAAAGCTCATCCACATTACAGGCCTGGTGGTTCCCTTCGGAATACTGGTCTTTGGCAGGATCTTCACAGCCGTGGCCATCCTCCTAGCACTGATCATGGCGATCTTCCTGGAGGTGGGAAGGCTTAAAGGGATGATCAAGCTCCCAGAGGTCCGTGATCACGAGAAGGCCAAGGTTGCCGGCTACTTTTACTATATCCTAGGAAGTCTTCTAACCGTGGCCATCTTCAAACCGGCCATAGCCATCGCCGCGATGCTCATGCTCTCCCTGGGCGACGCCATAAGCGGCATCATAGGCTCCATGCTTGAAAACTCCAACGTTCGCTCGGGAGAGAAAGGCTGGAGAATCAAGCCTCTCCCCATAACTTTGGGCATGTTTCTGACTTGCATCTTGGTGGGGTATGCATCTAATGATATCACTGGTCTTCCCTTCGAGGTCTACCTGGCAGGGGCGATTGGGGCTACCATGGCCGACAGCATATCGGTTTTCATACGCAATCGGGTGGTGGACGATAACCTCACCATACCCATAATTGCCGGGACGGCCATGAGCATAGTAGCCCTGGCTTAAAGCTCGGCCTAAGAAAGGTTTTTTTACATATGGCTCATACCAGACACTGCTGGGCACAAGGGCAAGCAGGTCAGCATCTGCATGCCCCTTGATCCTGCGCAAAGGAGGTATGGCATGGATATTATCCTTCTAGGTCCGCCAGGTTCCGGCAAGGGAACTCAGGCTAAGATGATTGCAGACAAGTACCACGTGAAGCACATCTCCACCGGCGATATCCTCAGGGAGAACGTCAGGAATGGCACACCTCTGGGCAAGGAGGCCGACTCCTACATGAAGAAAGGGCAGCTCGTCCCCGACCAGCTCCTGGTCAACATCATCAAGGACAGATTGGCACAGCCCGACGTCAAGGGCGGTTGGATGCTGGACGGCTACCCGAGGACCATACCCCAGGCCGAGGCCCTGGAGAAGATACTCCCCTCCCTGGGACAGAAGATCGACGTGGTCCTCAACATCGACGTCCCGGACAAGGAGCTTGTTGATCGCTTGAGCGGCAGGAGGATGTGCAAGTGCGGTGTCTCTTACCACCTACAGTTCAACCCGCCCAAAGTCCCAGGCAAGTGCGATGTCTGCGGCGGAGAGCTTTATCACAGGTCCGACGACCAGGCCGATGCCATCATGAAGAGGCTTGATGCCTACCACAAGCAGACTCAGCCCCTCATCGACTACTATAACAAGAAGGGCATCATTGCCACCATCAACGGTTCCGGCGACATAAAGAAGATCTTCGCCGAGGTCTCCAAGGCCCTGGATAAGAAGGTATAAACTCCTTATCCTTCGCTTTTCATCCTTTTTTGGGCAGAGCTTTTAAGTAGGCATGCCTGGAAGGCATTACAGTTATAGCCGTTGGTCTAGATGACGATCAGGAGGTTTTACATGATCATAGTATATTCCCTGGGTGGTTCCTTCCTGGCTGGCCAGAGCCCTGAAGGACTCAAAAAGTACGCTTATGAGCTCAAATCCCTGGCCAAAGAGCACAGGATCTACGTGGTTGTCGGTGGAGGAAGAGTGGCCAGGGACTACATAACCAAGGCCAGAGCTTTAGGCGCCAGCGAGGTCTTCTGCGACGAGATAGGCATCGGAGCCACCAGGCTCAACTCAGCACTGCTCATAGCAGCCTTAGGAACTGCCGCTCCCCAGGAGGTTCCTGACTCCTACTCCAAGGCCGCCCTCCTCAGCTGCGACGGAAAGGTGGTGGTCATGGGTGGCGTAAGCCCCGGCCAGACCACCGATGCGGTATCGTCCATGCTGGCAGAGTACGTCCGCGCCGACCGCCTAGTAATAGCCACATCAGTGGACGGCGTCTACACCTCTGACCCCGAGGTCGATCCTAATGCCAAGAAGTTCGAGAGCATGACCTTCAAGGAGCTGGTTTCCCTAGCCATGGAAACTGAGATGAAGGCCGGCTCCAGATCACCTATCGATCCCCTGGCAGCAAAAATCATAGAGCGGTCCTCCCTCCCCACCTCCGTGGTTGATGGCAGGGAGGTGGCCAATCTGAGAAAAGGGGCCTTTGGAGGCCACACCGGCACTGAGATCAGGCGGGGGTAAGGGACTTTATCAGGTCGCAGGCGTTCACCACGCCCCATAAAGTCCCCAAATCCGATACCACCAGCTGGCCTGCGTTGGTCCTTCCCAGCACTTTTATGGCCTCGTAGATGGACTCCCCGGAATCAATGGTCAGGAAGCCGTGGGTCATGACCTCGCCTACACTGGCGTTGGCCTTCCCTTCGGCCAGTGCCCTGGTGATGTCTGTAAGGTTGATAAGGCCCGGAGAGCTTCCCTCCACCAGGGCCTCCTGAACTCCGTTGTGGACCAGGATCTTGGACGCCTCCTGAAGAGAGATCTCGGGGCTTATACGCAAGGCACGGCGGGCCACAGATTTTACAGAGACCTTGGGCATCGATATCATCTGGTCAATGTGGATGATGAGGCGGCTCATGGTATCGTCCCTGCCTATCACCGTGCCCCTGATGTAGAGCTTGTTCACGGGCGTCGGCCCTACCTCCACCACATCCCCTACATTGAACTCCCTGATGTTGCCGAGGATCCTTATGACCCCATCGCACTGTTGGGAGAGCATGACCTTGTTGAAGATTATCTCGCTGGCAGTAGTTCCCTCGACGATACCTCCGTTTCTGACCACAGGCACCACCACGGTCTCGCCGGAGGCATTGATGTTGAGGGCCTCGTAGGCATCGCCCGTAGCCCTGTAGCCGCCCTTGGGTCCAGGAACACCCTCTACCAGATTCAAGGCCTTCAAGGATTGCATCTGATTCCTTATCGTTCCAGGATTGCGGTCTATGAGCTCGGCGATCTCCTCGCCCTTGACAGCTCTGCCCTCCTTGCGGTGGATGTTGATCAACGCGGTTAAGATATCCCTCTGAACTGGTGTCAATTCCATAATTAGGTCATATCCTTCATCATTAATGGCCTATATAGACCTGTTGATCCTATACAACAAAACCAAATTTTAGTTTGACTCATATTAGAGATCCTAGAACGGAAAAATTAGCAATTTGAATATAACCTCAAATTAAATCCTTTGATATTCCACGGGGGCCAAGGAGGATCGGAAGGCGCTTTATTATCATCATACCATACAAATTATCGTGCCAAAAAGAGGTCAACGGTCATGATTAACCCCGAGAGTTGAAAGAAACTTGGCCTTCGCGCACAGGGCATTTTTTGCGCCCAAGGTAAGGCAACCTGCCCATACGCCGCCATATCCGGAAGATGGGCTCCTCGAAGATGGACCCAAAGCTCTTGGGAAGGCAGGCACAGGGGTAGACCTGGCCATCGGGGGTGATGTGAAGCCAGGTTCTTCCAGCAAAGCAGCCAAAGCTGCTCAGGGCTGCGGGCACTGAGAAGATCCTGGGGCCGCTGGCCGTGCTTATGAAGTGGCCAAGCTCGGCGTAGTCCACATCGGAGAGTGTTATCCCGGTTTTTCCGGCGTATCTGCCCGTGGGCACCACCTCGAAGAAGGTGAGCTCGTGGGCGCCCGACCTCCTGGCTAGGTTGTGGAAGGCAGAGAGGTGTTTCATATTGCCCTTCCGTATAACCACGTAGATGTCCACCAGAAGGCCTGCGGCCAGGGCGTTCTCTACAGCTTTCATAGCATCCCTGAAGGCTCCGAACCTCCCGCGCATGGCATCGTGCTCCTCGGGAACAGGGCTGTCGATGCTCACGTTTACGGAGTAAAGACCCGCCTCCTTGAGGCTCCTGGCCAGGTCTGGGGTGAAGCCCGTCCCGGAGGTGAACATATTGGATATGGCCCTCTCACCTACGGAGGAGACTAGCTCGGGCAGCTCTCTGTACAGAGAGGGCTCTCCACCATCGAAGGTTACCAGGGTGGCGCCCAGGCCCAGGACCTGGCGTATGACGTCTTTGGCCACATCGGGCTCCAGCCTATACTTGTGGCCGCTGTCGGGCAGGGCGCAGTGGATGCACCTGTTGGGGCACTCCTCGGTGATGGAGATGGTAACCTGATCCGGGGTCCTGATGCCTGCCAGGCCCTTCACCTGGCTCAGGACAAACCTATCGAAGGCCGGGCTTGGGGCTGGAGGCACCCAGGTGGAGAGGCAAAGCTTCTCTCCGGCGAGGCAGGGTATCTGGCTCTCCATGAGCCTGGCCGCAGACCTAACCCTTGGAATCCTGGCCAGGGGGCCTTTTAGATCTACCTTCACCTTTCCATTCCGAAGGAAGGCAGAGGCCTTGAGGAGAGGGTGACTGTATAATGGGTAGGATGAGTAGGATTGAGAGGGAGACATCCTCAGTACACATCCTTGGGGTCGAAGATCTTCTCCCCGACCACCTTCCCATCTATGGTCCTGTAAAAGCAAGACCTATAACCGGTGTGGCATGCTCCGCCCTTCTGCTCTATGAGGAAGAGCACGGCATCTTCATCGCAGTCGATTCTGATCTCTTTCACATATTGGAAGTTGCCCGA
>CAZKWM010000074.1:0-7932 GCA_964556405.1 uncultured Methanotrichaceae archaeon
CCTAACCGAAGAGAAACAAAAGAATCCTGAGCTATATTCAGTCCATGCCCATGTCTTCTCCCTGCTGCCAGAGGTCTCCTTCTCTGGGGACTAAAAGGTTTTCTCCGAACGCAAATCCCTACCATCGGATGGAGCCTTGAGGTGAGCCTTGAGGATGCCTTTATCGGCGTCCACTACCACTCTCGTGCCCGCCTCCACATCCAGAAGGCTTGAAGGCACCCTGTCTACCAGGGGTATGCCGCTTATGATGGCCCCCACCGCCACTATGGGCTCTGACTTAAGGTTGACCATGGCAGCCGGAGCCACCCCTCTCTTCTTAAGCTGGTATATGACATAAGAGCCGACGGTAGATCCCTTGCCACCAGGAAAGATGAGGATCTTCCCTGCGACGTACCGGCCGTAGAGCTCGTGCTCGGGATCGACCACCTTTCCTGTCTCAGGGTCCACGGTTCCCAGGAAGGATATAGGCTCCCTGGTCACCAAGGCTTCTCCCTGGGCGTTGCCGCCTGATACCTTATGGCATGCGATTTCTATAATACCTACAGTATCCACATCATTCCCTAGCTTAGTCCCTGGTAGCGACATCTATGCACTCCTCCTCAGTGCCAAAGCCTGCCTTGACACTGCACAGGCCTGGAAGGTAAGCCAGGGCTTTGCCCGAACTTACGGCTACCTTTGCCCTTACATTGGTGGCGGGAGAGACAACCATGCAGGTATCACAGATAACCTTGGCGCCGCTTCTTTCTATCGCCTCCACGAGATCTGGGAAAGCCTGGGCGGTCTTTCTAGTGGTGCAGACCCAAAGCTCCTTCTTGACCTTTCTTCCCGAGAGGAGCCTGGCTATCCTTTGGAGCTCCTGTCCGGAGCAGTGAGGGCATCCCATGGCGACCATCTCGGCGTCCCCCGTAGGGTGATCCTGGTAGACTTGGTCGATCTCCTCTCTTCCCAGGTCGATCTTCTCTGCTGCTTTTCCTTTTACCTCATACGCGGGAGGCGCTTGGGTGACGCCATCTACGTAGTAAAGGGCAACCGAGCCGCTGGCAGCCATGGCCGCTCCCAGGGCTTTGAGATCGTCTTTGGATGGATAGGATTTCAGGTAGAAGAGGGGGATCCCATCCCCAATCATCCTGCCCACGACAAAGCCAAGGGCGCCGTAGTCGGAGCCTTTGAGGTCACAGTTCACGGCTACCCTCTGGGTGGGCACTCTGTTCTCATCTAGATGGTAGCCGAAGGCCGGAGTCTTGCCTATCAGGGCTGCAGCCAAGGCCGAGGGCCCTCCTTCCCGGTTGGTTTTAGCTCCAAGGGCCGAGTTGGCGAAGGATACAGCCGAGGACTCGCTCCATGCCAGGTGGTCTCCGGGGCCTGCTATATTGGAGTAAAGCTCGTAAGGAGTGCAGGTGCAGTCGATCGTAATGCCCAGACGGCGGTAGGCCTCCACGACCTCCCTCTGCTTGGAGGCGAACTTCTCATCGATGCCCATCTCCTGCCAACGGCACAGGTCCATTCCTGCGGGGTTGAGGATGCTTGGAACCATGACCCGTCCCTGGAGGTCAGAGATCCACTCCAAGCCGGCATCGCCTATGTTCTTGTAGGAGACCCCTGCCACCTGGACGCTCCTGACTGGGATCAGCTTCTCTGCACCATAAATATCTCCCAGGGCTACCAGGATCTCCATCATCCGTCTGAGAGTCTCTCCGCGCTCTCCCTGGTAGATGCTCTCCTCCTCTCGGGAAAGGTACATGAGGGTAGCTTTCAGGGGATGGTATAAAATCTGTTCTGCGTGGCTAATCCATGCGTTATCTAAAACGGGCGGATATAGGCTAGTTTTACAGGATATATACTGGTTATCTACCAGAATTCATGTCTTTACTACGTCTTAACTCGGCCTATAAATGTTCGTTATGATCAGAGCTAACATCTTGACGGTGTTCTGAGCTGTTTGGACAGGACTCAATCAACCGGCATATTTGAGATTCATGAGAATGTCCCACCCCGAAGGTGGGTTAGGGCAGACCACACGGCCGGTGCGCGAGATCTCCAGGCGCGCGGGCTCCAAATCTCTTGTGTACGCACGGTAGAGGCAGTAATTCATTCCATAGAAACTACAGTTGTATTTATAGATCTTCTTGGTGTCATATTAAGATCCAGTAGATGCTATTTGGGTACTCCCTCATTTAAATCAATGATTAGCAATAGGTGTGGATGGAAGTGGAAGCGAGGGATGAGCAAAAGCCGCATGCCACCGCCTTCACGCCATCGTTAGATATTTTCAATTACTATAGGCCAAGCTCTTTTAATAATCTTCTGGACACAGCCCTAAGTTTCATTTCATCTCCCTCTATACAATCGAAATAGTTCCGATATATCATGTATGTTGGAAGATTTGCTGAGTAGATATATGGCGGGAATAATATTTCCTGACCCGTCTCCCTACACCTGATCCAGGCTATATTGAACTCTTCCTTGCATACCTTTGACTTCAGATAATCCGTCGAGAAGAATGCGACAACCTTTCGACATTTATCTAAGCTCTCGAATATCTGCGGCTGCCAAGGGGAACCAATATCAATATCCCTTCGATCGAGGAATATACGAATATTAGGATGGGACCGAAGGAGTTTTTTTTCAAAGAGTTCCATCTCCTTATCATTCTCTCCTGAGTAACTGTGGAACACATCATATTCGATCTGAGCTTGGCTTTGAGGTTTTGACTGTTGATACAAAGCCCTACGTTAGGAGAAGGCCTTAATCGCTTTTCTCCCTTGCACCTCTGGGTGCGCAACAACCTTGATGCAGTCTAATGGCAAGTCCTGTTCCATCCATTGGGTTGCGGCCTCCAGCAACGGAATTAGCATAGTCGATATCGTGCAGCTCTGGCCTTCCGCCGCATCAATTGGCATTGCGACAGAAGGGACATCGTATTTTTCCCCGAGAATTGGAGTCAGGGCACGAAAATATCGCTCTCAAGTTCAGGTGCCTCTCCATCAACCATTGGCTCAAAACACAAGATCCTTCTAGGGCAGAGCCCCGGATTTGACGGGCTAATCTCATGTGAAAGTCAACAAGCGAAATCGTCCCGTAGATCTTTCTCTTTCGATTGAGCCAACTTGGCTACGGATAAGCCCTTCTCGAAAAGAGCGCCGATGAGCGACGTGTTCGTAGGAAGGTAATCATTTGGGGCGGCTGAGACAACTAAGAGATCTACCGTTTCGTCTGGTCGTAGCATTGTCAAATCCCCTTGATGTAGCTCTATTCGTTTTCCTTCACTACCACGAAAATAGATTGTATCCAGGAGTCTTACCTCTAAACCTCCTTCACGTTTGATTAAGAAAATATTCTATTTTACCTTTTGTAGGAACAACTCTACCTCTGCAGGGACATGACTGAGTTTGTAAACATAAGGCAGCGGCGCAAAATGCTTTTTATCCAAAATTTTAAACCCATTGTTTTCAATCATAGCCACAAGCTCGCTTTCATTCGGGATCGATATGTGAGATTTATCTTTATCAAGAAAGCCGAATAATCTCCTCGGCCAGGCCTTAATGGGCAATGAGACGATAAGGTATCCTTCATCTTTTACAGCTGAGCAGATCTTCTCCAGGTTCCCCTCCAGGTTTCTAGTATGCTCAAGGACATCCAGGGCTGTCACCATATCGAAATGGCTTTTGGGATATGGAAAAACTTTGTCCAGGTCTACAACCTCAAGCTTGGACTCAGGCACGCTCTTTCTAGCCCTCTCAACGGCATATGAAGATACATCGCACCCGTAGGTCTCATCGAAAAATGGCGATAATTCCCTTATAAGAAATCCAAATGCGCAGCCAACGTCAATATATCTGCCACCCTTCTGGTGCTCTTCTATAAAACGTATCACATTTTTAAAGTATATTTTGGGGTTAATCTCATCATATGAGACATAGTTCGACTTTTTATTCCCGAAAAAGTAGTCTTCATCAAAGAATTCGTCCATGTTTTAATTCATCCATGATCTTTAAGTCATTAATCATTAGGTCATTAAGCTCTTCTATTTTTAGCGTGCCACGGGCATTCTTTATTATATAGATTCTGCTTATGATAGTTTTCACTAAGACTAACTCAACTTAGGTCGATCTATTCAGACCAATCTATTGACCGGATGGCTCTCCACAGTCCATATATCCAGATCCCTGACCGCCTCCGCCACCATGATATCTGCCATGGCCGCCGCCGGAAAGATGAACCCTGCGTTCTCAATGGGCCCGTAGAGCAGAAAGTCGCCGGAAGCGAGAAGCTGCATGGCCGAGGCCGAAGCGTCACAGCTCTTCCTTACCTGGGGGCTTTTGCTTTTAAGCCAGGTCCAGGCGCTGATTGCGTTGTGGATCCCCGATCCCACTGGAAGGCCGAGCCTTGCCTTGGCCACCACAGAAAACCTCAGGGCAGATCCTGCACCGCTTCCCAGGGGGGCTACGCCCGGATCTACCAGAAGATTGGTCATCCCCAGCTCCTTCGCCAGGGGCACTAGTCCATGATCTCTGACCGACCCTCCCGTCTCCAGGATAGCCATGTGGCCGTCTACGCTCGTATCAGATGGATTGTAGGCCAGAAGGATGGAGGAGTCTATATCGGACTCCTTTATGGATTGGACTTCGGCCTCGGAGGTGGCAAGGCTCAGGCTGTTGTAGATGGCCTTGTCCGCATATCCAATTTCGGTGACTAATCCTGCCATGCAAGCCCTAACTGCGGAATCAGCCGAGTCGAGGATGATGGGACCGGGCCAGATATCCTCAGCAAAGCTCAAGTAGCGCTCAAAAGCAATGGATGTCTTGGCGTAGATGTGGAGGACAGCGGGATTTCCCGTCTCTTCAGATAGCTCTGCCTGCCCTGTCACTAGGGTCTCAGCAGCCTTTCTATTGAAGATCCCTTTCTCATCATCTTCAACGATCTTGTGGCCCTGGTAGAATATGGTCCCAGCGAGGACTGTGGGGTATTCGCCGGGCTGGCCCCCAAACTTTACCCCGGCTATATTGGCGACCGATTGCTCCTTTTGAAACCTGAACACCTTATATCACCGTCACCAACTAAACCTTTATGCCTAGCACCTCATATCGTCACAACCAGCCAGGCCCGGGCGTCCAGGGCCATGCCCGATCCCAGGAAGGCATCAATTCCTTCAGGCGCTACTATTTTAGGCCTGGATCTCTTCTGCGATAGGAGATAAGGCCCTTCTCTATAAGGCTCACCTTTAAACCTCAGATCTTCTATCAAGGCCTCTATCTGGCTGGCGTCCTCCAGGCCCCTCTTATCTACGATCTCCACCTGTTGGCGGAACCTTTCTAAAGCTTCCATGGGCAAATTCTCAATGAAGGGTATGGCTCCCTTAGCCCCGATAATTCTCCTGGACTCATCCACGCCGTTTTTATGGAGGGCGATGATGGCATCCCCCGGAAGGTGGCCCTTTGATTCAGCGCCGCAGACTACAAGGTAGCGTATGTTGGGGTTGGAGATTATGTTGGCCACTACCTTCTCCACCCCCAGATTCTCGGTCCTGCAGGGGCCGTAGATGGCGGCGTAGGGAAGCTTCATGCTGCTGGCCAGGGTGACGGCTGCCACCCTACCTAGAGGATCCGTCACCGAGTAATCGCCCCTCAGGGGCGGCCAGCCAGGGCCTTGTGTCATCTTAAACCTGAAGTTAATTTATGGAAGCTTTAGCCTTTTCCATCCCCGGTCGGAGTTCCGTTAAAATTGAAATAGGATCATGAGCTCAGGAGGCACGGCAAGGCTTATGAACCAGCATCATCCTCAAGATGCTTCAAGGTGGAGCACTCTAGGATCAATGGTGGCATCTGATGGCATCTTACAAAGACAGGATTCTCCAAGTAATAGACGACTCTGAGGTAGGCTTGACCACGGTGGACGTGGCCAAGCGCGCCGGGGTGAGCAAGACCACTGTTATAAAGTACCTCTCTGTACTCATGTCCGAGGGCAGCGTCGAGTTCGTGGAGGTGGGTCCCTCCAAGCTCTGGAGGGTCAGCGTAGACAAAGATGGCGCAAAGCCTGAGGATACCAAAGAGATGGAGAGAAGGTCAGAGATGCGAAGCCTGGAGGAAGGCCTCCTGCCCCTCCTGGACGCCGAGGTATGCGGCAAGGCCTCGGGGGATGAGACCATATCCTTCTTCTTCAAGGTCAGCCTCGATCAGATCAGCGATCTTATAAAGCGGTCTAAGAAGTGTGCTGAGTAAGGCTCTATTCTTAAATTAAAATTTAATAACGCAATGCAAGCGGTGAAGAGATGCGCATACCTTCTGAGATAAGGAAGTTCTTCGAGATCGAAGAGGGCCAGACCCTGCTCATTAAGGGCCTGCCGGGGACGGGAAAGACCACCCTGGCCCTGGAGATCATGAATGCCCTTTGCGAGAGGAAGAACGGCATGTACATATCCACCCGAGTGGACCCAAAGCGCCTGTATGCCATCAACCCCTGGGTAAAAGAGGTCCTGCCTCCCCAAAACGTGGTCAATGCCACCCGCACCAAGCTTCTGAGAAGCCTCCATGGCAAGGAAATCTCCAACTATGATGCCGTCTTAGACTTCTTCAAGGTCTTCTTTGATGAAGCTGAAGAAATTGACAATCCCATGATCGTGGTGGACAGCTGGGACGCCATCCTCAACTACACGGCCAAGATCATGGGGGATGCCCAGCACGGCTTTGAACAGAATATGTGCGAGTTCGCGAGGGACCTAGGAATCCACCTCCTCTTCGTAAGCGAGTTCTCGGATGTCATGCCGCTGGATTACATCGTGGATGGCGTGGTAACCATGGAGAACTTCAGGCTTCAGGGTACGGGCCTAGACAACTCCAGTGGCATGAGGACCAGGTACGTCCGGCAGATCCGCCTGGAAAAGCTCCGGGGCGTGGAGATTCGGCAGAAGACCTACATCGCCACCCTCCATGGGGGGAGGTTCAGATACTTCGAGCCCTATAGGGAGCACACCGATGCTAGGATAGGCGGCGACGTGGTGAGGATTCCTGACCCATCCGATGAGAGAATCTCTTCGGGTATCCCAGACCTGGACTCCTTGATAGGCGGCTTTAAGTATGGCTCCTGCAATGTCCTGGAGATCGATTACGGCGTTGGCAAGAGGTATTACCAGATTCTCACGGCTCTTGCCTCCAATGCCCTCAAGAACGGCAGAGGGGTCTTCATTCTACCAAGCATCGGATACCAGCTTAGCTCCAGGGATATCTTCGTTCCCACCAACGTCGTCGTCTCCCAGCCCAAAGAAGACGAGGACCTGGAGGAATGGGGCGACGAGATCCTGGGCAAGTGGGACGACCTTCGAGAAAGAACTGGAAAGCCCATACTGAACATCATAGGCATGGATGCCATGGAGTTCGCCTTCGGATACAAGGCCGTCCTCAACATGACCAACCGTATGATACGCAGGTGGAAGGAGACCAACGATGTCAACGTCATGGTGGTAAAATCCGGCCAGGAGAGCATCAATATGGCAATCCACACCGCCGATACTTACCTACTAGTCAACGAGCTGAATGGCGGGCTTTGCATTTATGGGGTAATTCCAAGGACTGAACCCCACAATATGCTCCTGGAGGAGAGGAACCGGATAAGCCTGACGCCTATCGTCTGAGCTTATCTGTTTATCACGGTTTGATTCAAGCTTGATTTTCTTTTAGCCGTCTTAAAAACGATATCTAGCCTACTACAGCATATCTCCGTTGCTACTTTGCCCGTTGCTACTGAGATCCCACTGTACACCTCTTCAAGATAGAGGAGAGGTCTACCTCGCAGATGGCGTGCTTAAGTTACTCGGCCTCAGCCAGGTGTTCTATCAGTCTATCTATCTATCTATCTATCTATCTATCTAGGCCTGTAATGCACGGTTCTCGTTCGGCAGCGCCTGATAGACGGATGGCAACTCGACCCCTAAGCTCC
>CAZKWM010000074.1:8032-10500 GCA_964556405.1 uncultured Methanotrichaceae archaeon
CGGTTCTCGTTCGGCAGCGCCTGATAGACGGATGGCAACTCGACCCCTAAGCTCCTCCACATTAAAAAGGTGGCAGCAGAAATCCTCCGTCTTGAGACGGTCCTTGTACTCAATTGATACCAGTAGCATCTTTTAGTATTTATCTCAGTGGCGTGGGGTAGAGATATGAGTTCAGTACTTTCAATCATACTTCATGCAGATGTAAACATAGAGAGATTTGAGCTTGTTCTGTCCCTCACAAGCGCTGTTTTTTATTAGCCGGTATGCTACCGAGCTCAGGTAACAGTCACGTTGACCATAGAGTACGCCGGTGGATTCAAAGGTGTATGGTCATTGTTAACCAGCTATGCCGCAAATACATGTCTGCCGAGCATGATGTTGGTCCAAGTGAAGCTACTGCTGGTAGTGGGAACAAAAGTGCCCACTGCAGTCTCCACAGGCTGGCCGAGTGTGGTCGGGACCCCCAACATCGATGAAGTAATGTATGTGGCCGCTGTCATTTACATTGGCCCCTCTCAGCTGATTCACGATATTGAAATCGTCGGTATGAACGGTGACGGTCACGTTGCCCGCAGGTACCGTGGAGTTATCGCTTGGTGAAGTTATTTGAATGCTCGGCCCGCCAAAACCCAGGTCAGCTGCGCTGGCTGTCAGTATGATCCCAGCCATCAAGAGCAAGGGTATGGTCATCTTAGCCGGCGTATGCGTATCGGATGCTTTCTTTAACTCATCGACCCCTAAAATTTATTATATATTAGGTGCCCTGAGCGTGCCTATCGTGTCAATGGATTTATGGTCTCGCCATATCTTGTTATTGCCTGTATTTTTAATCCTTTTCTTTTTTTATTGGTAAACATCGGAGAATCAACAAATGTTTTAGAATATTCCCTTTGCTCTAAATCTACTAAAATTCCATTTAGGATCTCTTCGGTACAGTTAGATAATTCCTTTCCTCATAAACGTAAAAATCTGTGATCAATTATTTCTTCTAGTAACTCCTGAACCCTTATTTCAGCAGATCTTAACGAAAGACCCTCAAACTCTTTTGTGATGAGTGCTTTAACTATCACATTTAGGTCATGAACCTTTGTATCCCAGCGCTTTAATATTCGAAATATACATTATCCTTTGATTCTTTTTAAATTAATACTAAATTAGCCTTAGTGTGTTAGACACACTCATATGCCCTGCATGCTTATTAAATTTATGGATAATGGGAACGAAATTGACAGACAGCTTCTCTATATTAACTAATTTCCAATAACGAGACATTAAAATTACCATAAAACCCATGTAATCTGATTTAATGGTTCACCTCTTGGTTTTGGCCTGAGGTGGGGCCAAGTTTAATCTGCTAAATACCTCTAAATTATCGTAAACATCATATCTGTGTAAGGAAGAGGCTATGGTCGGCAAAGTCGGCAGCGCTTTCACCAGCTCAGCCGCTCAGCACGGCAGCCAGGAGACTGCTCTGCTCCAGATGCATACGGTCCGATGATCCACCTAGGGATGATCGTACCAGGACTTCCCTACGCCTTCCAGGATGGGATGGGCCGCGGCAAAATAATCGAAGTATCATCCTAGGGTGTTACTACGATCACCAGCATGAAGGGTGAAATAATGCCAAGCGAAAGTGAGCTGTCCGCAGCGCACTTTCAGGGAAGATATGTGGCAACTCTGGCCTCAAGGCTAGCTAAAAGGTGAAACTTTATTCATCTCTCTGCCTCGATCGCTTTAGGTATGGCAGATTTTGGCTTGGTAATGGGGTTTAAGCGATTCTGGGACATCTTCGCTATTTTAGCGAGGCTGGAGTAGCTTATAATAGCTCACGATCCTTGGATACAGCCATGGATCCCTCCCGGAGCCCATCTCTAACTCAGCTCTTCGCCTCCTTTCTAAGGCTTGGGATCACCTCCTTCGGAGGACCTGCCATGACCGCTTACATCCGCAGGATGGCCGTGGAGGACAAGGGATGGCTGGACGACAAAACTTTCAATCAGGGAGTTGCCCTCTGTCAGGCCGTTCCCGGAGCCACGGCCATGCAGGTTGCAGCCTACGTGGGATTGAGAGCAAGGGGTGTACCGGGCGCAGCCATGACCTACATTGGCTTTGGCCTTCCCGCCTTCCTGATAATGATGCTCTTATCCGATATCTACCTAAGGACCCATACCCTGCCCCTGGCTGTCGCCCTCTTCAGCGGATTTTCGGCCATAGTCGTGGCCATAATTGCCAATGCTGCGGTCGCCTTCGGCAGGAGCTACCTCAAGCTCCGGAGGGACATGGCCATAGCCGCCCTGGCCGCGATCATGTACGTCCTCGGCATCAGCCCTTTTCAGGTGGTTATTCTGGCCATACTGGCTGGCCTTGTGGTCTACAGGGATAGGACCTTCGCTTTCAGGCCAAGATCCTCGGCAGAGGTGCCAAGAACGATAAAGCCTTTTATCCTCATATCGGCTGCCGCAGCCCTG
>CAZKWM010000075.1:0-10375 GCA_964556405.1 uncultured Methanotrichaceae archaeon
ACTCTGAGGCTGGGCAATGTTAGAATCTACCCACAAAAATAGTTTTCTCACTGAGATGATACCTAAACTATATTAAATATCGAGCATGGTCTAATAAAATTTGTGGTATTAACAGAGGCGAATGATACTCTATGGGCGTTAATAGAACCAAACATTCCACTGCAAAGCCAATAACAGGTAGATTAAGGGCAGATTTCTGTAAAACATTTAACGAAGTTCTATACGTTCTGATAGTTGGCTGCAGTTGGTCAAATGTGCCTAGAATCCATGGAGCCAAATCTACAGTCTACAGACTGCATTTAGAGTTATGCGAATCGGGCGCTTATGATGGAATCTTCAGCGTTTTTCGCCCAGTCGGTAATAAATTAAATAAATTAGATGTCATTCTTTGTAGCGTTGATACTAAGTCAACCCATGCGCGTTGAAAATGGTAACTTAGGGCATGATGGCCATAAAAAGATAAAAGGCATTAAATTAGGCGTGGCTGTCGACAGATTTGATCTTCTGATATCGGCGTTTATCGCCCCTGTAAATACAAGTGACTCCAGGCTCTATTTTCCTATTATAGATAGAGTTAAAATAAGATCGTTGCATGGTGAAGCCATAACACAACCTGAAGCTGTTATTGCGGACGCCGGCATTTATACCAAAGAGATACGAGAATATGATCAAGAGTGGGGGAATAAATGTTGTAATCCGAGTTAATATCATAGATCGAAAGAAAAACAAGTCTGAAAGGATAATTCAGCTCGATAAAGAGCTTTTTAAGCGGCAAAGCTCAATTGAGCGTTTTTTCAGCCGTATAGAGGTATATAAAAAGATTTACCCAAGGAATGAACAAAGAGCGGATTCTTATCTAGGACTGGTACAGATGGCGTGTGCTCTTATTATCTGGGAGAAGGTTTTGGGATGATCTCACTCCTATTATAATTCCTTTACAGGGATACAGCCGATCGGATATTACGCCATAGTGATGATTTTATTTCTAAATGTTTTTATATAACGGGAATATTCCATTAGATTTTCCCTGAGTCTTGAGAAATAGGATCGGTAGCTATCATATCTCCTAGTTATATTACCTTGTGGGTATAATTACTAAAGCGAGAGGGAATTAGGTACCCTGCCGCTGGATAAAAGGGCAACTCTGCTCAAGGGCACCTCCGAGGTCAGATCGTAGCCCAAGTCCCCTGACAGCTGTCGAGCGAACTCCACGATCTCCCCGTGCTCGGGCATGGACTCGCGGGAAAGCCTTGCCCTGGACCTTCCCAGATGCATGTAAGCCTTGACCTCCACAAAATCGGGCTCTGCAAGCTCTATGACTTTAGCAAAGCCCCCTGAGTCCTTCAAGTTGAGTCCACGAGCCAGGGTGAGCCTTATCACCCTGCGGCAGAGCCTCTCTTTCATCAAGGAGAGGCTCTCCTGGAGCTTCTCCCACAGGTCCCCCGAGGGGTTGGATATCCGCCTGTAAAGCTCTTTATCCGGGGCGTTGAGGCTTATGTAGAGCTGGGTAGGCCTCAAGCCCTCTAAAGCCTCAGGCCGGGTCCCATTGGTGACCAGAAAGGAGGTCATGCCCATCCTGCCGATCTCACCTATCAGCTCGCCGATATAGGGGTAGAAAGTCGGTTCTCCCATGAGAGATAGGGCGACGTGAGCGGGCTTTCTTGCTTCCACCAGGAGGGACCTATCAGTGGTCTCTGCCCCACCGTATCCCGAGAGGATTCTTTTATGCTCCTTGAGGATGCCGTCCATGAGCACCTTTGGCTCCAGGGGCGGCCGGGGCGGCACGGGGGTGTCTATGGGCCTCCAGCAGTGGAGGCAGAGGTGATTGCACTCCAGGGAAGGGGTCATCTGAACACAGCGATGGCTGGATATGCCATAGAAATGATGCTTGTAGCACTGGTCACCGCCACGCAGGGACCGGTTGAGCCAGAGGCACGGCTTGACGGCCCCTCCGCCGACCAGGTGGTATCCCTGCTTAGCCAGGGATTGCCTGGCCGGGTCCAGGGAAGGGTCAAAGTAAGCTTCCACGGTTCGGAAAGATGGTCGAAACGGCGTTATATAGCTATGCCAGAATAGCTATGCTAGAAGGGCGCTTTTCCAAGGCTAAGTTCGGAGGGCAGGCTGAGTTCAGCATCTTGGCCTTCCAAAAGACGGCCAATTTCCTCCAGGCGGTTTTTAGTGATGGCGTCGACTTTTCCGAAGCCCGCTTTAACGGCGCATTCCAGTTAGGCATGGCCAAATTCCAGAGCCTGTCCGACTTCACTAACGTCACCTTTGTTGGGTGGGGAGGCCGGCTTCAACCTGATCTTCTGGTGGAGAGACGGCATACGTAGGTCCTCCAAGCCCCTCAACGGAAGTGATGTAGATCCCTTGTCAGAGAAGGCCTCATTGAGAAATGCTCTCTTCTTCAGCACCATGATCTTCCGCTCCCAGGGTCCCATAGACTTCCTGCTCATAGGAAAGCACAGGTATTATGTCATACTAGAAGGCATACTGAGATGGCTGCTTTTAGCCATCTTCATGGTAACACTCGGAAGGGTGACGATAAGATAAGAAAAAATGGGAAAAAAACCAAAGTAATAAATCCTGACGAGTTTTTATCCCGCCATAGCCATGGGGACCCTCAATTCAAAGTTGGCAGCGGTGCTCTTTCTTCTACTTCTCGCCCAAATGGGACTTGCCACCACAAATGGTACGACGGTGAAAGCCTGCGATATACTGGCCAAGGTCGAGGCGGGAGAGCCAGTGGACTACTCGGGAGTGAAGGTATCCGGAGACCTCAATCTGAGCCAGGTGGCCCAGGTAGATCAGGAGTTCAGGGTAGCCAACTCCGATTTTCTGGGCAATGTGAGCCTGGACGGAACCATCTTCCGTGACTCAGTGGACCTGAAAGGATCTACCTTCGAAGGCTTTGCCAGCTTCGATAAAACCCAGTTTTCTGAGGAGGCCAGCTTTTCCAGGGCCAGCTTTTTAAAGGACGTCAGCTTCAGGCTGGCCGGCTTTAGTAGGGCGACCACCTTCAGAAACTGCCGCTTTCTTGGGAATGCCATCTTTGACAACACCAAATTCGACGGCAACCTCGACTTCAAGGGGGCCCGATTCGGAGGAGCTGCCAGCTTTGTCCTTGCCCAGTTTACCTGGCCAACATCCTTTCAGAGTGCGATCTTCTCCAACATCGTCAGCTTTGAAAGCGCCCAGTTCGGCGATGCGACTGACTTCAGGAACACCACCTTCAAGGACGATGCCAGCTTTCCGGGCACCAGGTTCCTGAGCACAGTGTTCTTCGGGTTATCTCGCTTTGATAAAGGGGCCCTCTTCGCCGCGGCAAGCTTCGGAGGTTTCTTTGAGTTCACAGGGGTGGAATTCAATGGCACAGCCATCTTCGCCCTGGCCAGGTTCGTAGACAACGCCCATTTTGTAGGTGCCGTCTTCCATAAGGACCTGAGCCTTGAGAGCGCCAGAGTCTACAGCATACAGCTCGATAACGTAACCTTCGGAGAGAACTCGACTATCAATCTCAAAGACGCGGACTTCACCAAGTTCCCTGTCCACTGGGGCGTCCTCAAGGACAGGCTCGATTACAACGGCGCCACCTACCTGGCCCTGGTCAAGAACTACAAGAGCCTGGAGTGGTTTGACGATGCCGATGATTGTTATTACCAGTACAGGATGATCAGCCTAACTACCGAGCCTTGGGGATGGAGCAAGATCGCCGACTTCATCTCCTGGATCTCCTGCGGCTTCGGCGTCCGCGTAAGCTATGTGAGCCTCTGGTGCCTCATCACCATCTTCATCTTCGGAGTCATCTTCTGGGCAGGGAATGGCATGAGAAGGTTCGAGCATGAGGGCCTGGAGATCCCGGGAGGTCCAGAAAAGATAGAGAACTTCCGTGTCTCCCTGGTCGATGCCATGTATTTTAGTGTAGCAATGTTCACCACCTCCCAGGCACCCGTGAACAACTACCCAGTGAGGTTCTATAGGCACCTGGCCATGCTGGAGGGAATCATCGGCTGGTTCTTCATGGGGCTCTTCGTGGTGGTCTTGAGCGGCATATTGATACGCTAGAGGATCTGATGGAGTGCCCTGGCGGGAAAGGTTAAATACGAGTTGGATCTAGGAAGAGGACCGAAGGGCGCGTGGCCTAGTCAGGATAAGGCGGCAGCCTCCTAAGCTGTAGATCGGGGGTTCGAATCCCCCCGCGCCCGCTTAACCAATAGTTTTGGTCCATTTTGATTATGGAATCCATAGAGCATTTCTAAAACCCACGTTTTATCTATAAAATAGGGTCCTATAGAGACATGCCTTGGACTATCCAACTGTCAAAAAAGTAGGTTTTAAGGATTACTTCATAGGTACTTTGCAAAAGGATTTCGCCCATCTTCCGGTGCTCCACACCCTGCATTTTCGATTATCAATAAAAATCTTGGATCGATAAGCAAGTTTAGATGCGGTAGCTGGATAACTAAGTAGTAGGATTTGCCCTTCTAGAAGTTTCACTCCGCATGAGGGACTCAAGGCCGAGGCGTGCCGATGTCCGGACCGATAGAATAAATGAAGCGGCCTGTGGAAGGATAACATAGGGACCTTGACGCCCTAATGTAGGAGCACATCCTACAATCCAGGATTGCCATCACTAGGTGGATACAAGGCCCTGGAGGCGCTGCAAGTAAGCCTTGAAGAGCTATCAGCTTCTGAGGAGGTGCTGTGTCAGCAGAACGAAGAGCTGATAGTGGCAGTGGAGGCGCGGGATCGGAATCTCATGGAAATATAGGCGTTCAATGAAGCTTTAAGAGGGCAATCGAAGATGCTGGAGAGGCCTCTGGACCTCATCAGGGATATCGATGACAGGATCGTCTCCTGGTCTCAAGGGGTAGAGACGCTATATGGCTGGACGGCAGAAGAGGCCCTGGGCCGGGTATCCCACGACATCTTCATGACGGAATTCCCTGAGCCTCTGGACGAGGTCAAAGATCAGATCCAGAGGGAAGGGCTTTGGAGTGGTTAGCTTTCCCATATCACTCGTGATGGTAAAAAGATCTTCGTAGCTAGCCAGTGGGTTTTATATAAGGACGGAACCGGCAAGCCAACCGCCATCATAGAAGTTAACCGTGGCATTATCGAGTGTAAGATGGCCGAGGAGGCCCTCGCTCGTAGTAACCGCAAAGTGACAGAGGTCCTGGAAAGCACCCCGGATGGCTTCTTCACACTGGACTGCAACCGGCGCTTTACCTATGTCAATGGGCGTGCTGCGGGCAATTTTGGCCTGAAACCCGAGGACCTCTTGGGACAGAACATATGGGCGGAGTTTCCATGAATCAAGGGAACCATCTATGAAAGGGCTTATCGCAAAGCTATGGAGGACAGACAGACCCAGCGTTTTGAAATAGATAGCGTTATCATAGACAACCTACATTATCAGTGCATATCCTTCAGTCGAGAGTATTTCAGTCTACTGTTATGATACCCTAGAGCTCCAAATGGCAGAGAAAGCGCTACTAGGGGCCAAAGAATAGCTGGAAGTTTCCGCAGAGGAACTGCGCCTGTAGAATGAGATACTATTGATTGCTCAATCGGCGCTGCAGGAGAGCCAAAGGAACGAAGCCGCCTGCCATCAAGAGCTTGAAGCTATTATGGATGCGGTTCCAGCAATGATTTTGGTCTCCTAAGATCCTGAATGCACAAGCATTAGAGGTAACAAAACAACAGAACCGCTGCTAAGCTTGCTGAAGAATGCGAACGTCTCTAAGTCTGCGCCCGTTGAAGAGCGGCCAGAAAACTTCCAGATTTATTATGAGGATAAAGTCATGCCTCCGAAGGACCTGCCGATGCAGATAGTCGCTCAGACGGGAAAGCCTATGGAAAGCACTGAACTCGAGTATAGGTTTGAGGACGGCCATTCGGCCTGGCTATATGGAAACGCGGTTCTCTTGTTGAGGGAAGATGGTAAACCGCAAGGAGTCGTGGAGGCATTCATCGATATCACGGAGCGCAAGAGTGCCGAGGTGGCGCTGAGGGAACGCCAGGCCACGCTGAAGGTGGCCTTGGCCAGCATGACCTATGCCGTGTTCATAACGGATACGGAAGGCAACTTCATCGATTTCGACGAAGTCTTTGCGACCTACTATAAGTTCCACAGCAAAGAGGAATGCTACAAGACTCTTTCTGAGTATATGGATTTAATAGAAGTCTACTTGCCGACGGGAGATTAGCGCCCCTCGATATGTGGGGGGCGTCGAGGGCGCTCCGTGGGGAGATCGTGGCCAACGCCGAGTACATACTACGAAGAAAAGATACGGGAGAAACTTGGTGGGGCAGCTACAGTTTTGGTCCTATCAGGGATAAGAACAGTGCCATCGTAGGATCAGTGATGGTGGAGCGCGATATCACCGAGCGCAAGCGCATGGCGGAAGAGATGCACAGTTCCAGGGACGAGCTGGAGATGTGGGTCATGGAGAGGACCGAGGAGCTTTCCCGAGCCAAAGAAGAGATGGGGGTATCTAATGAGACGCGTTAGGTCAAACTGGAGGAGCACCAAAAGCTTGAGGCTGAGCTCATCAAGACCAAGGACCTAGCCCTGGAGGCTGTCGAGGCCAAGGCGGCATTTCTGGCCAACATGTCCCACGGGCTCCGAACTCCCATGAATGCGGTGATAGGCATGACCCACCGTCTCCCGGAGGAAAACTTCCCCCCTGAGCAGAAGGGCTACCTAGAGATCATAAATATCATAAGAAACAGCGTCTGGGCCATGTTTTCACTCATCAGCGATCTTCTGGACTTCACCAGGATAGAGAAAGAAAAGGTAACTCTGGAGCGCCAACCTTTCAGCATGAGATCCTGCATAGAAGAATCACTGGAGCTGGTTTTCGTCCAGGCGAATAAGAACGGCCTGCGCTCTGCTCACATCGTAAAGCATTGCGCTCCGGACGCCTTCATCGGAGATCCAGGAAGGCGCAGGCAGATCTTGGTCGCTCTTTTGTCCAATGCCGTCAAGTTCACCGATGCGGGCGAGATATCCGTATCCGTCTCCTCGGAGGACCTAGGAGATAATAAGCATCAGCTCTGCTTTGCAGTCAAGGATACGGGCATAGGCATCCCAAAGGAGAAGATGGACCTGCACTTCCTGCCCTTCAGCCAGATAGAGACTACCATAAGCCGCAAGCGCGACGGCACAGGACTGGGCCTGGCCATATGCAAAGGCCTGGTAGAGCTCATGGGAGGAGAGATACGAGCTGAGAGCATCCTCGGCAAAGGTTCAACCTTTTACTTTGCCATCGAAGCCGAGGTCGCAAAAGACACATCCATTAAACCAGAGATGTGGATTCAACCTGTCGAGAACATATCTGAGAAATCCCCTCTAAGGATCTTGGTGGCCAAGGATAATCCCTCCAACCGGAGGGGGTCCTGGTGGAGATGCTTGAAACGATGGGCTACAGGGCAGATTCAGTGGCCGATGGAAACGAGGCTCTCCAGCCCCTGGAAAGGCAACCTTACGATCTCGTTTTCATGGATGTAAAGATGCCTGAGATGAGCGACCTCAAGGCTTCCAGGGAAATACGCAGGCTTTGGACTCAGGGACCAAAAATCGTGGTCATCACAGCCTACGCCCTGGCAGGCAATCGTGAGAAGTGCCTGGAAGCCGGCATGGACTATTATATCGCCAAACCGGTGCAAAAAGGGGGGATCTGAATCGATGTCTTGAAATAATGCTGTCATAAAGCTCATTAGAGAAAGGCCGAGGTGTTAGTCTGTATTATAAAGAAAAAAAGGATCAGGGTATAATCTTGGAAATCGCTAGCTCCAGTATATCCGAAGCCCCAGCCTTCTTGAGCATCGGTATGAGGAGGTTGACCTGATCCTTGTCCACCACGCTCTCTATGGCATAGTACTCCGAGTTGTACAGCTTGGATATGGTGGGGTGCTTCATGCTGGGCAGGACATCGATGACATCCTGAATCTTGTCCTCATGGACATTCATATCCAGAAGAACCTTACCCTTGGCCCTTATGACCCCGGAGATGAGCGTCTCCAGGGACAGGATCTCATCGCGCTTGACGGGGTCACTCCAGCTTGAGGGATTGGCTATGAGCTCTGAGGTGGACTCCATGATCACATCTATGATCTTGAGGCCGTTTTTCCTCAGCGTTGACCCAGTCTCGGTCAAGTCCACCACCACGTCCGTAAGCTCGGGGACCTTGGCCTCGGTGGCGCCGTAGGAGTACTGGACATCCACGGGGATTCCGAGATCCTCGAAGAACCGCTTGGTGAGGTTTGGGTACTCGGTGGCCACTCGGCTTCCAGGCCTGATGTCTCTGGCGCTCTTCATATCGTGGCCGTCGGGCACCGCCACCACCACTTTGACCTTGCCCGGCCCTCTCTTGCCGTAGTTCATCTCGCAGACCTTGTAGACATCGGCCTCCGACTCTCTGATCCAATCGGTACCCGATATCCCCAGGTCGAAGTAGCCCTTGGCTACGTAAGTTGGGATCTCCTGGGGCCTTAGAATCTTCACCTTGCCAGCCCTGGGGTCCTTGATCCTGACGTTGTACTCCCTCTCAGTCCTCCTGATCTCAAGCCCCGCCTGCTCGAAGAGCTGAAGGGTCTGGTCCAGAAGGCTTCCCTTGGGAATGGCGATGTTAATCATAGATTGAGGCTCAAGGAATTCCTTTCAGAATATCTATTTTTGCCTTTTGGTAAGGAGTAAAAGTTGCATAATATTTATAAATAATAGCCGTTATAGCACTAGATAGCGGTGAAGGGGGCATTAATTGGAGTCCGCTGTAGTGATATCTGATACCCATTTCGGCTTAGAGGCATCCACCCTGGCCGATCCAAAGAAGGTCGATTACCTCATATGGGAGCTTTGGAAGTACGGCAGGGGATGCGGCGAGATAATACTTTTAGGGGATATATTCGATCTGTGGAGGGCCAGTCCCGAGGAGGCCTTGAGGGACGCTAGGTACTTCTTTGACCGCCTTGAGGATATGGATGTCAAGATCAGCTATGTGGTGGGAAACCACGATCACCATATGGCCATAATCCACCAGGAGAGGGAGTTTCTGGAGAGGGTGGCCAGGGGCGATATCTACTCGGTCTACATCCCCAACCTCAGCTGGTCTCAGGTCATTAATGGTTTGAAGATTGACATGTACTATCCTACATATCTATCGGAGCGCCTGGGCAGGCGCTTTCTCTTTGCCCATGGCCACCACCTGGACGGCATGCAGGCCATCTCCCTTCAGGTCGTGGAGCGCGTAAGGAAGATCTCAGGAGAGGAGCCATCCCCAGCCGACCTAGAGAGGATGATGGCCTACGCCTACGAGAGCATCTACAGGTCCAGCTATATAGGGGAGATGATGGAACTGGAGGAGAGGCTCTGGAAGGTCTCGTCGGCAGTATCCAGGATCAAGGCAGGGGTCTTTAAGACTTTCAAGTACACGCCGGTGGAGGGCCACTACGGGGCCATAAGGAAGTTCATTAAGGCCTATGGCTCAGGCAGGGTGGACTGCTTCGTCTACGGCGATACTCACAAGGCGGACGTTTACAGGAAGGATGGCGGCCCCCTGGCGGTAAACGTGGGCAGCTTCACCTGTGACGGGGGCGTTCAGGACACCTACATGGTCTTGAGCGACGATGGAATTGAGCTAAGAAAGCTTGGAAGAGGGGAGCCCTTATTTTCTAGAATTTTTCCATAGAGATATTCCCTGATCAAAAGGTTTCTAACCGAAAGGCCTAATAGAACGTCCTGGAAGACCCAACGAAACAAGCCAAGATCCCCCGTCCCAAGAGCGCCTCTCAGTGGCCACCAAGAGGGAGGATGGCGATTCACTTTGCGGTCAAAGATACGGTTATAGGCATACCGCCTGAACGCCTGGGCAGGCTCTTTAGATCCTTTTCCCTGGTGGATAGGTGGATACATCTATCTACGGGCAGGCGAGGGAGGATAAGCCGGATATGGCAATCCTCGGTACCACTTCAGTGCCCCTGGAAAAGATACTTCAATCCAGACCGTACCCGTGATCTACCTGAGGCACCCTTCTGACCAGGCCCATAAGGCGGTCGCAGCTTTACGAAGCTCTGATGAATGTATTCTTCGAGAGCGCCTCTGAATGAAGCTCCTGAGGACAGACACCCTAGTCAGGCCATGAAGGTGCCCCTGGCCGAGGACAACCCAATGGACCAGAAGGTCGCCTCTATGGTGCTCAGGTGCATGGGGCATAAGGTGGATGTGGCTGCCAATGGGGTGGAGGTCCTGGAAGCCCTGGAGTACAGCCGGTACGATGTCATCCTCCTGGACATACGGATGCCCCAGATGATGGCATAGAGGCCACCCTGGCCATCAGGCAGCGCTGGCACGCCGAGGATCAACCGAAGATCA
>CAZKWM010000076.1:0-10349 GCA_964556405.1 uncultured Methanotrichaceae archaeon
TGGTGGTATGGAAAATGGCCAAGAACCCAGAGTTTGCCAAGTACGCCTCGGATCTGAATAAAGCCCAGGATCACCTCAGGACCGCCAATGAGGAGCTCATAAAGCTCTCCCAGAGGTTCGGCAGAATGGTGCCCAAATTCCAGAGGCTCGATCCTTCGGAGATCATATCCTGGTTCAAGAGCTACAGTAAGGTCAAGGACTGCGTGAGCAGGGCCGATGCGGGGGTCGCGTCCCTCCTGGTAGATGAGCAAGTGATATCCAATCCCATGCTCTCTGCTCAGGTAGGTTATTACCTCACCCAGAGGTCCAGGTTTAGCTCCAAGGCCGAGGTCCTGGACGATATCTTGAGTGGAGTAATGGAGGATCTTTTGGAGAACTCGACCATCGCCGAGGCCCAGAGGGATGAGCTCAAGGCCGTCCTGGAAGAAACTGTGGAGAAGAGCAGAAGCATGACGATCTCGGCAGCCATGAGCGCCATCTGAAGGTGCCTACCCTTCATCCCTCATGCACCTTTCTTTGCACTTATTATTCCTTTATGCTCCAGATATTCAGGTTATCAAAGCCTAATGTCAGGTTGCCCTCTGTCTGGGTCAATGCATAGAGGACCTCATGTAGATGGTGGTGGCCGAGATGATCAAGGAGAATACACCTCAGATTCCAGGCTGAGCTATCCCAGAGAGTCTTTACCACAGGAGATGCAGGTATGACCAATCTTTTGGCTTGCCTTGACTTTACTTTGGCCTTGCTTTTACCCTGCTTTGGCTTTGGGTTTACCTTTTTGTACGAGCCCTATATTGGTCGCGATACAAGTCTCTTATCAAATGATTATCCAGCCTTTTCTAACTATATGTCCCGATCTACTAACGTTTGCCATCTTATTAACGTTTCATGACAAAGTTTATATCTAATCTTGGTGTAATACATATATTCTGACTATTATATTGGAGAAATCAGAAAAGATATGGTTAAACGATGGGATTTGGACAGGGTGGACTCCGCCATTCTCCGGCTGCTGCAGAAGAACTCCAGGATGAGCTATCAGGAGATGTCAAAACAGACAGGCATCTCAGACGCCACAATACAGTTCAGGTTAAAGCGCATGAAGGCCAGGGGTATCATAGATAAATTTACGGTCGTGGCAAACTCAGCCCTCCTTGGATATGCAGTCATGGCTATAATGCTCGTCCAGACCGACACCGATAAGCACGATGACGCCAAGCTCGCCCTGGCCAAGATCCCTGAGATCACCGAGGTCTACAGCATTCTGGGGGAGTACGACCTCCTGATAAAGGTCTGGGCGAGGAGCTTAACAGAGCTCAATACTGTAATGAATGAGAAGATCCGGGCCGTGGACGGAATAGAGGACCTTCTGGAGATGGTGGTGGTGGAGAGGGTCAAGGAGGAGATGCCTCCGGTCTAGAGATGGAGCAGATGGCGCCGAGATTTAGAGGTTGAGATGAGCTCTTCTGGATGGGGAAAGATCGCAGAAGGAACCTCTGGTCCTATATGGACTAGGGATGTATCCGCTATGGGAACGGATAGAGTAGGCTTTTTTAGCCAGATCCAGGGAATGAAGATAGTGGACTGCAATGGGTCTGTGGTAGGAAAGTTAAACGACCTATCCATAAAATCGGGGGAGACTCTCCTTGAGATCTCCAGGGTGGTTTACACCTCCAACATCCTGGGGGAGAAGGTCATATTGCCCATGTCCAGTGTAAGGTCCATAGACTGCGCGGTCCAACTGGACCTACCCAGGGACGAGATACCTCCCGGCAAGCTCTCAGAGAAAGAACTCCTTATTACCGAGACCATTCTAGATAAGCAGATCGTAGATATCGACGGCCTCAAGGTGGTCAGGGTCAACGATGTCCTCCTGGCCCAGGTTAAGGGCGCCCTGTGCATCGTGGGCGTGGACGTGGGCTTCCAGGGAATCCTACGCAGGCTTGGCGTTCTCGGCCGCTCAGGGATCACCTGCCAGATCATGGGCAAGCTTCCTGCCCGCATCATCCCCTGGTCCTACGTCGATCTTCTGGATCCGGCTCTCAGAAACATCCACCTCAAGATCTCCAGAAAGACCATCAAGGACCTCCGCCCTGCGGATATCGCGGACATTATAGAGGATCTCAACAATCGCGATAGGCTCATGGTTCTGGGATCCCTGGGGGATGAGACGGCAGCCGAGACCCTGGAGGAGGTGGACCCGGACGTCCAGGCTACGGTGGTCAAGCAGATGGACGCTGACGACATGGCCGACATCCTGGAGAAGATGGACCCGGCGGAGGCCGCCGACCTCTTGGACATGGTGCCCAAGGAGAAAGCCTCGGAGGTGCTGGGCCTCATGGAGCCTAAGGAGGCCGAGGAAGTCATAGAGCTCATGGGCTATAGCGATCAGTCCGCGGGCAGCATCATGACCAACGAGTACGTCTGGGCCCGCTCTTACTGCAAGGTCTCCGATATATTCGAGCGGCTCAGGAAGGCAGGCCAGGACGTGGACATGATCTATTACGTCTACGTCCTAAATGACAAGGGCCAGCTCATAGGCGTGGCCTCTCTACGCGACCTTCTCCTGGCCGATCCTTCCGGAAAGATTGATGACTTCATGAGGAAGGATCTGATAAGCGTCCTTCCCACCGCCAACATCGAGGAGGTCGCTAATCTCCTGTCCAAGTACGACTTCCTGAGCGTGCCTGTGGTGGATCCTGAGGGAAAGATGCTGGGCATAGTCACCTTCGATGACGCCCTGGACAATGTGATCCCTGAGGATCTGAAGACCCGTCTTCCCTGGAACTACCACAAGATGAGAAGGGTGAGGGCGAAGGAGCATGGAGTTTAAGCTCAATCCCTTCAAGAACCTCAGAAGACGGCCGACCCTGGCAGGCCTTGCCCTCTTCTTAAGCGTTCTGGGTCCCGGAATCATCACCGCCAATGTGGACAACGATGCCGGGGGCATAACCACCTACAGCATAGCTGGAGCCCACTTCGGTTATGACCTTCTATGGACGCTCATTCCCATAACTATAGCTCTTATAGTGGTTCAGGAGATGTCGGCCAGGATGGGCGTCGTAACCGGAAAGGGCCTTGCCGATCTTATCAGAGAGAACTTTGGGGTAAAGCCTACCGTAGTGCTTCTGATAGGCCTCATTGCTGCTAACCTGGGCACCACAGCAGCGGAGTTTGCGGGAGTCGCCGCCAGCATGGAGATCTTTGGTGTAAGCAAGTACATATCCGTGCCCATAGCGTCAGCCCTGGTCTGGTTCGTCATAGTCAAGAGCAGCTACAAGTCCATAGAGAAGATCTTCCTTCTTTTGAGCGCCTTTTACTTCACCTACATAATATCAGGGATGCTCCTCCATCCTAACTGGGGCTATGTCCTGGGAGAGGCCATCACCCCAAGCATCAGCTCAAGCCGCGATTACCTGTACATGCTCATAGGGGTGATAGGAACCACCATAACCCCCTGGATGCAGTTCTACCTTCAGTCATCGGTGGTGGAGAAGGGCATAAAGGTCTCAGATTACAAGTACGCCAAGTGGGACGTATACGTGGGAAGCATCATAACCGACATAGTGTCTTTCTTCATCATCTTCACCTGCGCCGCCACCATCTACGCCAGCGGCATGAGGATTGAGAGTGCCGAGGATGCCGCCCGAGCCCTCTTTCCCCTGGCTGGCCGCTACTCAGCCTGGCTCTTTGCTTTGGGCCTCCTCAATGCCTCCATCTTTGCAGCCTCGGTGCTGCCCCTCTCTACCTCCTACTTCCTCTGCGAGGGCATGGGCTGGGACTCGGGCTTAAATAAGAGGTTCTGGGATGCGCCCCAGTTCTACCTCCTCTACACCTTGCTCATAGTCCTGGGGGCGACCATCATATTGATGCCCGGAGCCCCGCTGCTAACCATCATGGTCCTGGCTCAGGTGGTGAACGGCTCCCTGCTCCCCTTCGTCCTGATCTTCATGCTCTTTCTGGTCAATAACCGGAAGATCATGGGGGCCTACGTCAATAGCAGGGTCTTCAATATCATTGCCTGGTCGACTACGGCGATATTGAGCGTTCTAACCACCGCCCTGGTGCTGACTACTCTCTTTCCGGGATTGAGCCTATGATTTCTTTATCAGGGAACCTATCTCTTTTTAAATGTATAAAGGAATGAGTATGATACTATAGCCAAAAAAGGCAAAGAAGCAGGGACGCGAAGCACTAACGAAGTAAAGCACTAAGCAGTGGGAAGATTCGATGTCTACAGGCCCGACAACTAGGTACGGCCTCCTGGATCTGCCTCCCTCTACCATCCCCAGGTTGAGGAACGAGGGCAGTGGGGTGATGAAGATCACCGTGGCCATCTACGATGAGGCCAGCTATAGAGAGGCGGTGATAAGCGAGGTTAAAGGCTGCTTTATTCTTCAAAGGGGGCCTTCTATCACCTGGATAGATGTACAGTGCCTTCATAGGGCAGAGACCCTGGATGCCCTGGGAGAATGCTACGGCATCCACCAATTGGTTTTAGAGGATATACTGACTAATCAGCGCCCTAAGGCGGAGGATTATGATAAATACCTCTTCGTGGTTCTCAAAGCCCTTTACTTAAGCGCAAAGACCCGGGAGATGACCCTAGACCAGGTGAGCATAATCCTGGGAAATAACTACGTCATATCTTTCAGGGAAAAAGATGAGGATGTCTTCAGATTGGTGAGAGAGCGATTGAAGACTGCCAAGGGCAGGATCCGAAAGATGGGCGCTGATTTCCTGGCTTACGCCCTCATAGATTCCATAGTGGACAGGTACTTCATAGTCCTGGAGTCTATAGGGGAGAGGTTCGAGGATGTGGAGGGCGAGGTCGTCACCGTGCCCGATAGATCTACCCTCCTTGACATTTATACCTTAAAAAGGGAGTTGCTCTTCCTTCGCCAATCCGTCTGGCCCATGAGGGAAGCGGTCTCGGTATTGGAGAGAATGGACTCTCCGCTGATCGCAGATAACACCAAAATA
The DNA here is from genome assembly GCA_964556405.1 of uncultured Methanotrichaceae archaeon. Taxonomy (GTDB): domain Archaea; phylum Halobacteriota; class Methanosarcinia; order Methanotrichales; family Methanotrichaceae; genus UBA114. The sequence goes on from CAZKWM010000076.1 coordinate 4,984, forward strand.
TACCTCAGGGATGTTTACGATCATACCATCCAGGTGATAGATAACGTTGAGACCTACAGGGATATGTCGGCCTCCCTTCTGGACACCTATCTCTCCAGCTTGAGCAACAAGCTCAATGAGATCATCAAGGTCCTTACGGTCATGTCCACCGTCTTCATACCCATGACCTTCCTCACCGGGCTCTTTGGCATGAACGTCGCTGCCATGGTGAAGGCCCTGGAGTATCCCTGGGCGTTTCCGATGATATTGATCATGATGCTGGCCATAGCCCTGACCATGCTCACTTACTTCAAGAAGAGGGGCTGGTTTTGATCCAGGTAAGGCCGATGAGGAGGACCTCGCACCTCTGCTTAATCCTTTCCAGGATATCCAGGTCATAGGGCTGGTGGGCTGGAACCTGGATCTGGGCCTCGACTTTGGAGCTATCTGAAGCAGCAGTTATTCCGTCATCCCTGATGGGTATTCTGAGGTCCTTGGCCAGGTCTTCTATGACGGCAGTCAGGGGCCTGACTGCCCTGACTGATTTGGCCCTTTCCCTGTAAACCGCCAGAAGATCATCGATCTCTTTGGCTAGGGGCTCTGGATTCCCTGAGCTGCAGGCAACGCATATTTTCTCGGCGCTCTCTTTGAGCTGGGATAAGGTCTTGGCCTCGGCCTCTATAAGGTCTCCTGAATAGTGCTCTTTTATGGTATCGGCGTAACCGGGGGCCGCCACCAATACCTCCAGGTCCTTAAGCGTCTCCTGATCTTCATCACCGGGATGGTATGGGTTTATAAGGAGGTAGTCCAGGCCGAGCCTCAAGGCCAGGCTCTCGTACATCTTGGTCACCCCAAGGGGTCTCGCCGATTTCAAAATGACGTGCCTCACATAGTCCGGTTGGTCGGAGCTGAGGCCAAAGTAATCGGCAAATGCTCTGGTGGTGGTGATGACCTTAGTCCTTCCAACCCTGACGCGGCTGATGAGGCCCCTCTTCTCCAGCTCCTTGACGTGATCGTAGGCCTTATTGCCCCTGATCTCAGCCAGGTAGCTCTGCTTTATGGGCTGCTTGTAAGCGATGATGGCCAGGGTTCTTATGAGAGGAGCATCGATCTCCTTGGGCGCGACTGCCATGACCTCACTGGCCAGGCCACCCCTGACCTGCATGACATACCTGTCCTCGATGGCCCTTATCTCTATGCCGCTTTTTCTTTCCGAGTACTCTCTGGAGAGTTCCTCTGCCAAGGAGTTGGCCTCCTCTTCTCCGATGTCGGCCAGGTTCGATAACTCCTTGACGGTGAGGGTCTTGCCTGCGGCAAAAAGGGCGGCCTCTATTATAGCCTTGGGATCTCCTTTAAACTCCATCTGGGCTTAGTTTCTCTAGATTGGCTTTAACCTTTGCCCGAGGCCCTTCTCAGGCGGCAATTCAGTGATTTATTATTAAAAAAGTTCATTTGAACTTGCCCTGGCAGGGGCCGTCTATCCAGGCACCGTTTATGGGCTCAGGGAGGTTCTCGGCAGGATCATCGCACTTCTTGATATAGCCGCAGTACCTGTGGACTTTCTTGCCTGTGGCAGGAATTATCTGCTCCTGGCACCAAACCTTGAGCCCGCAGCCCTCGGCTAGGCTCAGGGATTTTAGCATCTCCTCCTCAGAAGCGCCCTTGGATAGAAGCTCTCTAAGCCTCTTCTCATTGTCCTCCATGGTCATGCCTTATTTCACCTCTGCAGTCTTATCTTCTTACTTCCTTGGTTATTAATTATTACTATCAAGGCGTTTTCTCCTCTGGAAATCGGTGAGAAGCAAAATTCGAGAAGTTTATTGATTGATTTTTATAAATAACTTTGGGGGCAAAAGCCGTAAAAGCCTGTGGGGCGGGAGATTCCTTTTCGACTTTTTCCCCAAAATCAATGCGTCAATCAACGGATATTCAAGGGCTTCGGTCATTGATGACTTTATAACTGGTTTTTTAATGAGCCTTCGGTCAGCTACCTTTAACATCACCATTATCCGAAGGGCCCTTCATTGAGCAAAAAGAGTGTTTAGGGGAGATGTTTCATGGGCTTGAAGCTTGGCCCTCGGGGAAGAATGATGATTATTTCTGTTACAGCGGCAACTACGTTAAGCGCGATGCCTGTAACTGCCTCTGAATGCTTTAGGACCTGGGACCCTTGAGCATATCTTCAGGGTTGACGAGATTCTGGTACGGAATTATCTTGCCGGATGGCAGAAGCGTAGCCTATGGTACCCTGTGCATGCCGAAGGCATCGGTTACAGGGATATCCTGGGATTATAGTCCTCCTGCTCATATCCTTGAGTACAGTTCACGCCCATGTCCAGGAGAACGATGTGTTCCTAGATAACGATCTGTCTGCGTAGATGGCCTCGGCAAACTCTATAAACAACGCTAACCCTCCTATTGCAACTGACGCCGGAATTCCTTCAACAAATAATGCCAGCCTTTATCCTGATACCTCAGAAAATATTTCCATCATCCGGCAAAGCACAGGATCAGAGCCAGGTGATAGTCTGGGATTTGGAGCTCTCCAGGATATAAGCTCCATAAAGGCCAGTGATATCCCTATCTTACGCATTACCCGCATTGATTCTCACGAGGGCGATTCCGCTTGGTCTCCCGACTGGAGGAATGTTGCCTTTTCATCGGGCAACCACATATGGGTCGTGGATTCCAAAGGCTCCAATCCCGTGGGCACGGGGATCTCAGGAAGGTCTCCCAGGTGGTCGCCGGTAGACAAGGACGTCATGGTCTTCGTCTCGAATGCCGCCGGGAATGATGACATATGGATGGTAAGCAACCTGAGGGACGTCCTCGGCGGTGCCCAGCACAATCTGACCCAGGTGATGGCAGACCGCCATGCCGATGTAGACTCGGTCTGGTCGCCCGATGGCACAGCCATTGCCTTTGCTTCGGACAGAGGAGGAAGCTTCGATATCTGGGAGGCGACCTTGGTCAAGGCTGTGAGAATCTACATGGATATCGATCCTAAGGTCGATCCTAAGATCATCAATGTTAAAGACACAGGCCTTATGGACGGGACCATCATCGGAGAGGAGAATATAAATGTATCTCTGCAGGTCCCAGGACGGTAGTCCTGGGGAAGGAGGAATCTGCCGACAAGGCATCCCCTCTTGGATAGGGCCTCCCAAGCCCTCAAGGATCCTACGGAAGATGGACCTGTCATAGCCATGACCTGGCAAGGGACAGGCGCAGCTGGACTTGGTCCTGCAGCTCATCTCTGTGACCGGTGTGGGATGGGAAAGAGATGGCTAGCAAATAACAATTCTAGCTAGTAATCCTGGTCGATCCCACCAATGTTGCCACTGCACTCATTGCCGAAGTCGGCTAACGCTATAGGGGATGTAAGGCCCGTGGCTACAAACGTAAGATTGACCTCTGCCAGCTCGGCGCTCTGACAAAGCATCGTCAAAATGAGGCGCATGGCAAGGATGACCCGAGGTTTACGAAAATCCATGTCTGATTTAATTATTACAGGCTGAAGGAAAATAGGTTTGCTTGGCTATATCATGGGTCTTTTTGCCAAAGCACCATTTGCTACCGAGTCACTGCAGCGCTCATAGTCTGGGTATAGCGCTTTCTAAGGACGATCTAGGCCTCTTCGAAGAGATATTCAGCAGCCGACACCATAATAATCTATTAGGACATATAATTACACGGCGGTATAATTTGGCAAACGTAAATAATCCCCAGCAGAACAAGGCAAGGATATTGAAGTGGTCGAGGGCTGCGGAGTCACCTGCCACACCTGCGGCCAGCCCCTGACGAAATTCTCTGCAGAGAGCAGAGGAAGAGCCAGCAGTTCGTGAGAGGGCAGTGCGGAGCGGGCCACGAGGCTCAGTCATAAGTCGTCGATTGAGCAAGGCAGTTTTTATTTAATCATTTAACTTAATTATATTTAGAACTCAACCTAATACGGCGTTCTCATAGTTCACCAGCACCTCCGAGGTGACAGTCCAGACTGTCAGGTGCTCCTCGGATATGGATAGAATCTCATCTGCCACGTAAAGATCGCTTTTAAAATCACCTTTGGAAAATCCCCCAATGATGCATAGGAGGTCTCCACAGGCGCCGGAGAAATGTTCATCCAGGCGTACCCTGGTTCCTTCCTCTGATAGAGCCACGACCTTGGAGGCGTGTAGCTCTTCCAGGCACTTCTTGAGATCGTATCCACGGTGAAGCTGAAGAAGTGGCTCGTTCCCCGGGGGCACCGACCCGTGCAGGAGGAGGGATTCCATCAAGCCCACGAAGCGGTTGTAGTTCTTGGGAATCCTAGTGGCCGGATTTACTGTGATGAACTCATCATTTCTGGTGTGGATATAGGTTTTAAGAAGGCCTCTTTTGTTCAGTATGGACTCCAGGGCCAGGAGCAGATAGAAATGGGTAAGATCAGGCCGCCCTCTGCGCTCGCCTTCGGTCAGCTTCCTCAAGGCTGAGTGGTGGATGGTCGAGTCCAGGAGAATCTCCGAGGGTGGTTTTCCCCGGCGCTTGGCGTTGGCCTTCACCGAGGGATGAGGGAAGATCTCCCTGGGTATGAGCTCTATCTCGGCCTCGGCCAAAAGGAGGTTCAGCATTGGCCCTGAGAGCTTGCTTTTGCTTTAAGAGCCCTGTGCCAGTTCTCCCTCTCCCAGAGATCTAGGGACTGAGCTTCATCTTCCAGGTAGCCCCTCATCCTCTCTATTAGAAGCTCCCAGTCCACGTCATGTCCCGGAAACTCGGGGCCGTGGACGCACCCAAGCTTCATCTCGCCCTTGACCGAGCACCTGCATGCACCGCACATGCCAGTGCCGTCTACCATGAGGGGCATGAGGCTGACCCTGACATCGATCTTGGGAGCAGTCACATTTGTGATCTCCATCATCATGAAGGTGCATCCGATGGCGTAGACCCTGTCCACGTTCCGGGACCTCAGGACCTCTTCCAGGGGATTATTGGCATAGCAGTAGTCTCCGGCGCTCCCATCACCGCAGGTGACTACCAGCTGGTCCGATACCTTCTTTATCTTGTCCAGCCAGAAGAGCCAGCCCTTATTCCTGGCCTCGACGATATAGATCACTTCATTTCCCGCAGCCTTCAAAGCCTTGGCCAGGGCATAGCCCGGGCCCGTGCCGAAGCAGCCGCTGACCACGGCCACTGTTCCGTACTTTTCTATTTTGGAGGGCGATCCCAGAGGCCCGGCTAGGTCCAGGATGGAGTCACAGGCCTTCAAGAGGCCTAGCTTTCGGGTGGACGTCCCCACCTCCTGGATGATGACCGTGATGGACTCATCGTCCCAGTCGGCAAGGCTCAAAGGCACGCGCTCGCCGGTCTCATCGACCCTGACAATCACGAACTGTCCGGGCTTTGCCTTC
>CAZKWM010000077.1:0-10345 GCA_964556405.1 uncultured Methanotrichaceae archaeon
TATCATGGCCGTAAGAAGGCTCAAAAGAGCTATCCCTTTAAAGAGCCTCCCTGCTAGATGATTGGTCTTATCTCTCCTCAAACTCTTTAACTTTTTTGAAGGATTTATTCGCCACAGTTGTTTGATCAAGGACCTTTAAAACCCTACCCTTGTAATACCAAGCATCTGCATAATCTGGGCCGATCTTGATTGCTTCATCAAGACACTGGATCGATTGGTTAAATTTGTCCATTTCACCTAAAGTAACTCCCTTATACCACCAAGCTTTTGTTGAATTAGGATCAAGCTCGAGAGACTTATTAAAGGACGCCAAGGCCCGATCGAAATCAAAGGCTTCTACATGAATCTCTCCTCTTATGAGCCAACCTTCTGAAGTTGGGTTTACTTCGATAACTTCGCCAAAAGACCTATTAAGCTCGTCATTTCTTCCTAGTAAATTCAGCATGTCGAGCTTACCCAGCCATGTACTCATCAGATGAGGATATCTTTCAATAGCATTATCATAGGCATCAAGTGCCTCCCGATAAGAAAGCTCTTTAGAAGAAACATCAGCATTTTTTAATAATTCATTGGCTTTTGCTAGCCAGTCATAGGCGGTATCACTATGTGTGGTGGCTGATATGCATGTTATAGCCAATTGTTCTTTTTAATATTGTTCTTTTTAATATTACCGTCTAACAAATCAATAGATACATTATCCTGGGCTAACTATATACCTCCAGCTAACTAGGCATAAGAGGACTCCTATAAACCTACTTACACCATTAGTTTCTAAAATGTTAAATACCATAAACAGCATATAATATCATGGGTTTATTTACATAGTGGGTATTACGATGGCTTAATGAGAAGCAAAGGAAGGCCAGATTATTCAAATGTCTGATTTGATCGATTGGGTGCCCTTACGTCTTATCCTGGAAGAAATGTATAAAAATAAGACTGAGAGAGAAGGGAGGCACAATTGTGACATTATTCTAATGTTCAAGATATTAATCCTCCCGCAGTAGTATGTCTGAGCGATCTGGCAATTGAAAAAAAGATGGCCGACAGCGTATCGTTTATGGCCTTTCTTGGTTTTCCGAACCCCTTCCCTGATTCAAGAACCATATGGTTATTCAAAGAACCAATGGCAGATACAGGAACGGATAGGATAATCTAGGCTGAACTTCAAAGACGGCTAGATGTCCTTGGGTTGAAGGTTAAACGTGGAACCATCCAAGGTGCAACCTTCATTGAGGCTGATCCCGGATCGTCCAAGAAACCCTGGGGCAATGAAGCTAAAATCCGTTGCGTTAAGCGTGGAACGAAAGTAAATAGGAATCCTCTAGAGCCTTAATATGTTAGGCGCCATCCGAGCTTTTAATAACTTTTACATACAAATGTACCGCTTAAATAACCCTATAATTAAACCAACTGACAGAGAAAACTAATTATAAGATTAGAGATTAATATATGAATATGGCAATTCTACCTAAGATCACCATAATCTACGCCAGTAAAAAGGGAGGGACCAGGCACATGGCCGAGGCTATGGCTGAGGGAGCCAAATCTATACCAGGCATAAAGATACTGCTCAAGGACATCTCCTACGCAGTGCCTGAGGATGTGAAGGATGCCGATGCCATCCTTCTTGGAGGCTCAACCTACGACAATTCATTAGCCAAATGTCTGGATTCCTTCCTTGGAGAAATGGAGAAGATGAATCTACAGGGCAAGATCGGCGTAGCCTTCGGGTCCTATGCCTCAGGCGAGGGATCTTTGAACGTGGCCACGAAGCTCAGATCCTCAGGCCTGAGGGTAATATCGCCATGTGAAGATGGAACCCAGAAGGATAAGGGCTTGAGAGAGTTCTTCATGCTGGGAAGGTCGGTGGCTGAGGGCATCAGGAGCAGCTCTTAGGGCCTATCCTACACTAGCTTTTTATTGCTCATGTGGCCCGAGCATTTGGACATCCTTGATGCCCTTGATACCTTAGGACCGCTCTTGTAATTGCGATAGATCTACATTTGTGATGCTACAAATCATACAGCCGTAGTTTTTGTCGCTTTCTGTGCCCAAGCCCCGATTAAGATCTTTACCTAAGGTCTTTCCCTGCCGCAAATTAGTTATAATTTCTAGGCATATTCAGCTATATCATGGCAACTCACCCAAAGATCGCCATAATCTATGCCAGTGGCATGGGTAGAACCCAGCTCATGGCCGAGGCCATCGCAGAGGGAGCCAGAACTGTAAATGGCATAGATATCCTCTTGAAGGATGTATCCCTAGCGGTTCCAGAGGACATAAAAGATGCCAGTGCCATCCTCCTGGGAGGATCAACCTACAATCACAAACTGATAGAGCCCATGAGGTCCTTTTTGGATAAGATCAAGGATACTGACTTGAAGGGGAAGATTGGAGTGGCCTTTGGCTCCTACGGCTGGTCGGGTGAGGGCGTTCCTGCCATTATGGATTGGATGAATAGTAAAGGCATGAACCTGGTGGAGCCGGGCTTGAGCGTTCAGCAGTTGCCCAATGAAAAGGTCATCCAGGACTTCTTCATGCTGGGTCTGGTAGTCGCCGAGGGGACTAAAGGCGGAGTCAGTAATGGCTAAGTTAGTAAATGCTGAACCGACAAAAACTATCTATATTAACGCGATAGATCAGAGGATTGGATTTCTGGAGGTGTCTATGTCAAAAGTGGCCATAATCTATGCTAGCGGTCTGGGAAGGACCAAGCAGATGGCTGAGACCATAGCCGATGGGGCCAGGACCATTGAAGGGGTGGATGTGGTTCTAAAGGATGCCTACGATGCAACCATTGAGGACGTGAAGGATGCCGATGCCATCCTCATGGGAGGGTCGACCTACAACTACAAGCTCATCAAGGCCATGGACCCCTTCCTGGACAAGATGAAGGGGCTGGATCTTAAGGGCAAGGTAGGTATGGCCTTTGGCTCTTATGGCTGGTCGGGCGAAAGCATTCCCACCCTTACAAAGAGGATGAAGGCCTTTGGCATGAATGTGATAGAGCCGGGGATCACGACCATTCAGGTTCCTGATGCAGTGGTCATTGAGAGGTGCTTCAAGACTGGAAGGACCGTGGCCCAGGGGGTCAAGGCCTGATCCCCTACTATTATTGATAAAGTTATTATTATCCATGACTAGTAATTAAATGGGAATAGATTGGGATGAAAGGACCAGGATATATCAATAGGTATATGCCTGGCATGACGGTTCGGTCTTCTAATAGGTCTTAAACCAGAGCCAATGACTTAATTTCGTCTGCCTTTTATCAAAGAAAAAAGCTTTAAAGAATTAGCCAAAGGTGTAGCGAGGTGACTGTATGCCAACGAGTAAGAAACAGCTAGTGAAGCTGGATAGAGCAAAGAAAGCCAAGGCAGAAGAGCTCGCGAAGCAGGCGGCTGCGGGCAGCGAGTCCGCCAAGAAGAAGCTCAAGAAGCTCGAGAAAAAGCTCAAGTAAGCCGTCTGGCCTTTCCACCGATTTTCATCTTCTTTTTAAGGACTTAATGTAAATGTAAACGTGTATGGCTTCATAAGTCGTAGAACACTCACATCTGGAGCATCGCGCAGGGCTCAATTTCAAAGATACGTTAATATCTGCCTACGAGAGCACGTGGATATCACACTTTTCCAGAAAAGTCAAGAGGTGTTATGACGAAAAGCCTTATCCTCTGAAGGCTTAATTAATAATCCATGCCCAGACTGCTGACGATCCTCATCTGTTTGCTTTTATTAGCCAGTGCTGTTGTTGCGTCCGAAATTAAAGTTATCATTGGCGAGGGAGAGCTTCGCGAAATAGTGGGCTATTCCCATGCGGAACCGGGCAAAGTATACCTCATATTGCCTTTGAAGATAGAAAATAATGGATATGATTCAGTCGATTTCAGCCCTGCGTACTGCAAGATAACGACAGAAGGTTTCCGGTATGGCGATGCATCCATAGGCCAGAGTCTTGCGCAATCGGGTAGGCCCCCACTTAATGGTAATACAACTTTGAAGAATGGAGAGAATATTGAGGGATATATGGCCTTTGAGATACCTACTGGGACGATCAAATATGCCTTAACCTTCCAACCTCCAGCGAATAATTCCTATAAGATCGTATACGTCAGGCATATGTGAAGAATGATTTCTATACCTTTTTTAATTCAATCCCTCGGAGGCTCAAATTCTGTCATTCAAATCCTATTACTCAGATCCCCTTCGCTATATATTTCCCATATATTTTGCGCCATTTTTGAGTGGTTTTTGCTTTACATCCATTCATGTATAGTTTCACAGAACTTAAATATCTCCGGGATAAAGCATTTTTTAGGTGAGATAATTGGCCGCGAGCGATCTTAAAACAGCCAAGGACCTTCCTGAGAAGGGAGCCATTGTTCAGAGGGATAGGGAGACCTACGCCATCGCACCCCATATCCCTGGAGGTATCATAGACCCTACAGGGCTAAGGAAGATTGCAGATGTGGCTGAGAAGTACCACGCCAAGGTCCTCAAGTTAACCTCTGCCCAGAGGATTGCCATCGTGGGCATAGCCCCTGAGGACATAGAGAAGGCCTGGAAGGACCTGGGGATGGCTCCCGGTCATGCCATAGGCCTATGCGTAAGATCGGTTAAGATCTGCCCTGGGACTACCTTCTGCAAGAGAGCCAAGCAGGACTCAGTGGGCGTGGGCTTGAAGCTGGATGAGCTGTATCACGGCATGGAGATGCCCTCCAAGTTCAAGATAGGCGTGTCTGGATGCATCAACTCCTGCGCTGAGCCCGCGGTCAAAGATATTGGACTTATAGGCACTACCAAGGGCTGGAGAATCCTGGTAGGCGGATGCTCGGGCGCCAAGCCCAGAATAGGCGTAACCATTGCCGAAGATCTTAATGATCAACAGGCTCTGGATATGGTAGAAAAGATTGTAAACAGCTATAAGTCCTGTGGTACCAATAAGCGGATGGGCGAGTGCCTGGATGACATGGGCGTGGAGGAGTTTAAAAAGACTCTGCGCTGATTATCCTTTTTAATAATAAAAGGAAATAGGAATTAGGAAAAAAATCTTATCTATTATCTTGCTTCTCGGAGGAAAGAGATGATCAGAGATGCAGGAGCCACGCTATCTGCTTTCAGCTTCGAGTGATACCTCCGCCGCAGATATCGCCTGAAATATTCATCAATCAACAAACCAATTTATAGCGTTTTAACAGGTGATCCTACTGGCGATTTAATATCAAATTCTATGGAGCAATCCTCTCTCGAATTGGGCGTGTCTCACATTAGATCAGGGCTATCTAACGCCTTAACTTATTCGATAATGCATGGAAATGCACGTTTACAACTCCATGTGAGCTTCTTAGAGACCTCATGTAATGTTTACATTCAAATAGCCATCAAGACTTATGGGCGGTTGTAAGACGGAAAGACTGATGTGAACCAAGAGAGTGGATAACGGGTGATGTAAGATGACAACTAAGTCTATATTCGGATTTCTAGCTGGAGGGCCCTGCTTAGCAGTCCTCCTCATCATAGCCTTAGTGGGAGTTGGGGCAGCGGCCCAGAACTGGCACGTTTACAATGGCACTCAGCCATCGGTGACCTATGGGGATATCTATAATGCACTTAAGGACCCCTATGCTACCAAAGGCTCTCAGGCAGAGCTGGACAACAAAGACGCTTATAAAGCCCTCCAGAAGTACAATGACGTTAATTACGGGCCTTACGGCACCGGAGACAATTGGTACTACTGGTCAAATATGTGGCTGAATGAGGCTGATGGCACCGTCCCCAGCACCTATATGATTCAGAATGATGCCCAGAACAAGGCGATATTGAATGCCTATTTCAATAAGGGCTCTGCAGCTAACCAGGTGGCAGGCCAGGATGAGACCAACTTATACAAGCTGCTCCAGAATCCCTATGCTTTCCAGGGCCCTCAGTCCGATCTGGACAAGAATGTAGCATATAAAAACCTCCAGAAGTACAACGATGTTTACTACGGGCCTTACAGCACCGGGGATAACTGGTATTACTGGTCCAATATGTGGTTGAATGGAGCCTAAGTAAGAAGGCTCATAACATCGTTTTTTTTTAAGAATTTATCCTGGTATAGATCTGATCTAGACCCAACTTAGGGATCCATCTTGAGTTGATAGATTCCATCCACCTTTTTAGCAAGGTCCTCCATCTGCAATCTCATCTCCACGACCTCGCTTGATACCTGTACCTTTTCGTGCCTCGATCTCAATATCTAATCCAGCCCTCCAAAGCCTACTCCGAAGGTCACGATAAGTGCCACCAGGATTAAAATTCCAATAGCTACATCCGTATATAGACCGACGCCGCCTACCCATATATATGTCACGGATATGAGGGCCACAGCTATCCAGCAAGCAGTAATGATTATAGCTCTAACTTCCAAGGTTTCATGCCTCCTCTCTCAAGACAGATGATATCATGTAATCTAAATATTACATATGACCTTTTCGCCCGTCTTTCTCTAAGCCATAGCGTCTTCTTAAACTTCATTTTGAAAGTCATATCTGCATCTCCACATCCTTCTCAGAGATGTCGCAGCCTTCAAAGCCCGCCTGATGGATAAAATCCTTCATCTCCTTCCGGTATAGGCCCGCTTTATGAGCATGAGCTTGAAGGTCCACTTAGTGATGAATGAATTGATTCTGCTTAAGCCCATTTTCCTCAGGAGGTCTTCCAAGGATTGGCTGAAAACATCCCTTCTGAGGTATACGATCCAGGCCTTCCTGTCAGCCTTCAAAATCCTTTAAATCTCCTTCAGGGCTCCCAATGGTTCTGGGACGTTCTTAAAGGCAGAGGTGCAAATGATCAGATCAAAGCTTTCATCCGGGAAGGGCATGTTTACAACACTCCCTTGTCTGAACTCGATATTAACTCCGGACTGCTTGGCCTTCTGGCTTGAGATCTGTACGAATTTGCTGCTTATATCCAGGCCTGTGATTTTGTATTCTCCGAGCTTTGCCAGCTCTATGGCCAGATATCAAGGTCCAAACGCGACCTCCAAGATAGCTTCCTCACCTGGCCGTGTTTTCCGTCGCCATCCTTGCCCAGGTCATGTAATACTCCAGATGCATGGAAAAAGCACTGTAAAGGCCAGGGTTACAAGATGTCCGAGTTCCTGGAAGATGTTCAAGGGGGGGACCCTGGGAGGAGCTCGATATGAAGAGCCCTGTCATCGACCGAAGAAAGGAGATATGTATGACAAGAGCTTAAGCCCGGTTATAGGTTTCAGGTTAGCAGTCCTATCGAACTTAGACGGTCTCAATGATCGGATAGAGGACGCTATCACTAGGGTTAAGGGTAAGGATACTTTAGGGCATCTGGAAAACTGTAAGGAGGATATCAAACAGATTCTGGGGAAGAGAAACTCCTAGATGTAGCCTCCCTATCCCCTTTTTCTTTTCATCTTTCTATAATATCACTTTAAAAATTGAAGCATTATATGGAGTGATCCTGACTATTTTTTCCACATATCCTGATAGCTCGCGGCCGGAGATTCGGCAGCATCGTCTGACTTGCCACCCTTCTTCAATGACTCCATCACCTTCTTCTTCTCCTTCTCTCTAAGGCGCTCGATCTCCTCAGGGCTCTTGATCTTCATGACGAAGGTCCCGTGGCAGGGCTTAACGTAGGTGAAGATCAGATCTTCCCCTTTAGCACCTATGGCCACCGGGGGGACCCCTATCACGTAGTAATCTTTGAAGATCTTGTAACCGGGATTGACGTAGTAGACCTCATCCGAGTTCTTCTCTATATACTCCCTGGCCTCCTTGAAGGAGATCCTCTCCAGGAGAAGGTCGTACTTCATCTGCTCTATACAGCTCATGCTATAACCTGCTGCTGTAGTGCCTTATCCAGCTTGTTCTTCAATGGCGTGGGATTGTGAGTGGCCTTGGCCACCACCTTCTCGGCAGGAAACTCGATGGTCCCGGCTAAAGCCTCGGCGTTTTTGCCAAAGACCAGGGCAAAGACCTTGGCCTGGGAGAGGGCAGCAATGGTGGCGGCGTAGACAACGCCTGCGTCGCTGTGCATGAAGGCAAAGACTAGGTCAAAGTCCGCCTTCTTCTCGGCCATCTCGGCTATAGTCTCATCCACATCGACGAGCTTCTTGATGTAGAAACCCTCGGGATCGGCAACCTTGGTGAGCTTAAGAGCAGCATCGGTTCCTGCTACAGTCACGTCGATGCCAGCCTTATTGAGCTTGTTTGCCAGGTAAAGGACTACGCTCGTCTGAGTTGGGACCTCAGGACATCCCATCACCAGCAGAGCAGTGCCAGGTTTATCCATTAGTACACCCCTATCACAGCTACATTTGCGGCTGTGCTCTTTTAATTTACCTATGATCTACATCTTTAACTTAAAGGCGCTCATCCTGGAGTCAACTCCTGGTACGCCCTCTAGGTTTATATTACCACATCGTCGATTCACAATTGTGAACGGCGGCTAGGTCTCCCGGCGCAGATATGAAGGTTGTGGTATCAAGAGAAGGTAGTAAGAAGATTGAAATAAGGTAGAAATAAAGCAGAAGGAATACGAAAAAGGAGTCCTATGATATGCTCTCTATGTGACCGGGCTGCAATAGTAACCCAGCGCGCCTCCATGAGGCACCTCTGCCAGGATCATTTCGTAGAGGACTTTCAGGCAAGGGTGAAGGACACCTTGAACCAGGAAAGGATGGTTGGGGATAAAGAAAGGATAGCTGTAGCTTTAAGCGGTGGGAAGGACAGCTCAGCCCTCCTCTTCGTCTTGGCCAAGGTCCTGGTGGAGAGGAAGAGCGTCGAGATCTTTGCCGTGACCATTGACGAGGGCATAGAGGGATACAGGGAAGAGACCATCAGATCGGCAAAAAAGCTGGCTTCCGATCTGGGGGTGGATCACGCGGTGGTCTCCTTCAAAGATCGCTTTGGCCTGGGCCTGGATGAGATCGTGGGAGGAAGAAAGGAGGCTCCCTGCACCTACTGCGGCGTCTTTAGAAAAGCCCTTTTGAACATGACTGCCAAGGAGATGGGAGCGACCAAGGTGGCTACGGGCCACGACCTGGATGATGAGGCCCAGACGGTGCTCATGAACTACCTCAAAGGAGACATAGAGCGTCTAGCCAGGCTCTACCCCAGGAAAGCACAGCAGGGGCTCGTACCGAGGATAAAACCCCTAAAGGAGATTCCTGAAAGGGAAGTGGCACTATACAGCATGGTCAATGGCCTCTACTCCAAGATGGTGGACTGCCCTTATGCCCAGCTCTCCCTGCGCGGCGACATCAGGAATATGCTAAATGAGCTGGAGGTGGAATGCCCGGGCACCAAGGCTTCCATCATAAGGGGTTTCAAGAAGGTGTCGGAGCCCCTGAGCAGGAAATATCTTCAGGCAGATCTGTCCAGGTGCATTTCCTGCGGCGAGCCATGCATCGGAGAGACCTGCAAAGCGTGCCAGCTCCTGGACAGGGTAAAAGCAGGTCTAAATGTTTAAGCCCGATAACGAAGGCAGATATTATTCACGTAACAGGTTGATTCTGGAATGAAACGGCTGAGACCTATGAGTGCTGCCTGAGAATTGTGGAAAATATCTAAGAAATGGATTGAAAAGGAGCCAGGGGCTCCTTTGATTAAGGTTTAGCTGCACCTGAATCGGGGGATCAAGCTTCCGAAGTTTCCAAAGTCAACGCTGCCGCAGTTCGAACCGCTGCAGTCTTCGTTGCATTTTAAGAAGTTGCCGCTGGGGTCCTCAACACCATTTTTAATATTGGTCTGAGTTATAACATTGCCTCACAGTATGTGGTGATGGGCAGGGCTGGAGCTACCAGTAGGCCTATGGCCAGCAGAGCTAGTATGATTCTTGCGTGCTTCATCACTCAAGCCTCCGTTCAATATCTGACGTGAACCCTTTTGGGGATTCACGACAAATGCCTCATACACGCTAATATATAACGATGGCAGAAGGACAAATCAGTGATAATCAATTTAGCGAATAATTTCTCGTTGCTGATTTTTCCCTTTTAAATACTAAAATAAAGGAAGGAATCATTGATTAGATGCCTTAAAAGGGTGAGGTTACCTGAGCCAAATACAGAGGAAACTAGATCTCATGTGCCTTACCTGTGCGTTAAATAAAGAATTGAATAGGAATGGGATAGATTGAGCTCAGGCGATCTCCCTCTCATCCATGCGTTTTCGTTTGGCCTCATGAGCAAGCTTTGTCTCTTCTATTGCTCTCTTAAAGACCTTGAAGCTCTCTTCACCTGCTGTAAAGCCAAAGACCGAGTCCAGGTCGAAGAGGAGCAGGACGTCGGTTACCTCCATGGAATCATTCCCCTTTTCTACGATAT
>CAZKWM010000078.1:0-10295 GCA_964556405.1 uncultured Methanotrichaceae archaeon
TAGGTGTTAACGAAGATGTTCCTGCTTCCGGTCTCTGAGGATGTATAGGCCACGTAGTACCTGCCGCCATCAAAGACCGATGAAGGCGATCCCTGATAGGCTGGATCGGCCGCTATCCAGAAGGCGGCCAGGGTGTTCCAGGATGGGTCCAGCACCTTGGATGCTATATCTCCCTTGTTGCCCAGACCGTTCTCCATGGACTGGTAGGCCATCAGGTATCCTGCGCCCGTGGTAACCAGGGAGGGCATGGCCTTGGCCGCCCTTCCAAAGGTGAGCTTTCTTGGCGCCATGGGGTCCTGGATGCTGTAGGTCGACCCAAGGGCGCTATCGTAGACATTGGGTCCGGCGTGCTTTCCATCCCTGACATAGGCATAGACGGTGTAGTCGCCCATGTCAGCTGGAGTTGTGGCCCAGGCCCAGACGTTGCTAGAGGACCAGTCTTGTGCAATCTTCCAGGCATTGCTCGTGGATGGGCCCTTGAGCCAGAACCTGTAGAGCAGCGGATCTCCGTCGGGGTCCGAGGCTATGGTGCTCCATGTTATAGAAGTCCCCGCGTACTGGGGGCTCTGCTTGCTGGGCGTCAAGCTCTGCATCACCGGCGGCCTGTTGGGCTCGAGGAGGGTGAAAGTCCCTCCAAGGGCGCTGTCGAACCCTGCCGGTCCTGCGTGGAACCCGTCCCTGACGTAGACGTAGACCGTGTAAACTCCGGTGTCAGTGCGGCCCGTAGCCCAGTTCCAGGCGTTATTGGTGGACCAGTCCTGTACTATCTTCCAGGCGTTGCCCGTGGACGGCCCCTTCAGCCAGAACCTGTATAAGAGGGGCTCAGGCTCGGGGTTGGATGCCACGGCGGTCCAGCGAAGGAAGGTTCCTGCGTACTGTGGGCTTGGCTTGTCCGACGTTAAAGCCTTCATGCCCGGCGGCTGATTGGCCCTAAGCACGGTGAAGGAGGCCAGAACATCGTCATCCCATCCCATCGGGCTGGCGTGGTATCCGTCCCTGACCTGGACGTTAACCAGGGTCGTCCCTACATCCGCCGGGGATGTGAACCAGGTCCAGGTCGGGTCCGTAGACCAGCCCCGAACTATCTTCCAGAGACCACCGGTGGACGGCCCATTTATGGCGTACCTGTAGAAGGCCTGGTTGCCCTCGGTATCGAAGGCGTTAGCCCTCCAGGTGATGCTTGCGCCCACCGACTGGGGACCTAGCACATTGGAGTCAAAGCCTATGATGGTCGGAGGCTGGTTGGGATTGATTATCAGGTAGTCGGCTACGGCGTAGTCATAGGGCGGAGGATGTCTATTGTCCGTCACCAGCACCATGACCTCGCTTGGGCCGACATCCAGGGGCGTGGTCCTCCAGATCCAGGTTGGGTTGGGTGTCCAGCCCGTCTGATCTACCCAGAACCCTCCGGTGGAGGAACCTCTGAGATAGTACCTGTAGAAGATCCCGTCTCCGTCGGGATCGGTGGCTCTGGTGGTCCACTTTATCCAGGATCCTCCGAACTGGGGCGCCGGCATATTGGAGTATATGAAGTCTATTGTCGGCGGCAGGTTGACTGGTGGCGCCAGATTGTAGGTGGCAACGGTCCTGGTATCATAGCTTCCAGGCCCTGCGTGCATCTGATCCCTGACCCAGACATCTACCTGGTAGGTGCCGGAGAGCAGTCCAGCCGTGTTCCAGATGAAGACCGGGCTTGCTGACCAGTCCTGGACCTGTCCTGCTCCGCCATAGGGCCCAAACCCTCTGACGAAGTACTTGTAGAGCAGGGTGTCGACCTCGCCGTCCTCTGCTCTGGTGGTCCAGGTGGCCACTGTTCCCGAAGGCCTCGGGCCTGGCGGGACCGCTTTGAAGCTCAGAATCCTTGGTAGATCGTTGTAGTTGCCGAAATCGGCTCCCGCGTAGCTCTGGTCTGCGACCAGGGTTACGCTGTAAGTGCCCGTTGAGGGCGCAGTCTGCCTCCACCTGGGCTGCAGAACCTCGCTTACCATGTAGGTTCCCGGAGACAGGCTGTTGAAGATGTAGCCTCCATCGGGCCCTGTAACCACATTCATGGTCCTGGTGGCGTTGGTTACATGGATGATCCAGCCGGAAAGGCCCGGCTCACCCAGATCCCTGGCACCGTTGGCGTTGAGGTCGTTGTACTTGGATCCGGCGATGGATGCCAGGCCCACGGGCGTGGGTATCCTGTTGCCGAAGTCCCTTCCAGAGTCCGCCCTGGGGGGATCAGTGCGGCGGAAGGACACGCTGTAGGTGGAGCTTGCAGGTGCAGTCTGAGTCCAGCCCGCCCTGGAAAGCTCGCTTACGGTGTAGGTGCCGGGTATGAGGTGGTTGAAGGAGTAAGATCCATCGGCCCCAGTGACCGCCTGTATGGTTATCTCCTTTCCGAAGAAGGTCGCACCGTGGAGGGCCATGCCCCAACCGGCGATGCCGGGCTCACCCAGATCTCTGACCCCGTTGCCGTTCAGGTCATTGAACTTGATGCCTGCGATGGTATTTTGGCCCCACAGCCCAAAGCTTGCCCTGACCACTGTTACCCTGGCAGTGACGCTCACCACGACGGTAGTGGAAGTAGTGAGGACCATCCCAGCAGGTGCCGGATCGGTCACGGTGTAGTTGCCAGGGGCTAGATTGTTGAAAGTATAGGACCCATCCGATTTGGTCGTGGTTGTAGCAAAGGTCCTGCCGCTCTCTTCTAAGGTCACAGTGCTGTCGGGTATGCCAGGCTCGTCCGCGTCCCGGGCGCCATTGCCGTTGATATCGTAGTACTTCAGTCCAGTGACGGATAGGTTGGCCCTATTTCCGAAGTCTCTGCCGGTGACATCGGCGTTGTTCAGGGTTACCTGGTAGGAGCCGCCTGTAGGCATCGTGGCTGCCCATCCGTCCTGAGCTACCTCGCTTACGGTGTAGGTTCCGGGTGAAAGGCCGCGGAATGCGTAGGATCCGTCCTGATCTGTGCTGGTGACGTTGATGACGCTTCCGCCCTGGAGGAGCTTTATAGACCATCCAGGGAGGCCAGCCTCGCCTCCGTCCCTGGCGCCGTTTCCGTTAGCGTCGTTGAACTTCGTACCAGTGATGGCGTAGGTCCCGTGGTTGCCGAAGTCCCTACCTGTCAGGTCGGCGTTGGTTACCGTCACCGAGTAGGTGCGGTTGGCAGGAGCCGTCTGAGTCCAGCCGGCCTGGGCCTCCTCGCTTATGGTGTAGGTTCCTGGAGCAAGGCCTGCGAAGCTGTAAGAGCCGTCGGCTGCGGTTGTCGTACTGTTCTGGGCATCAGCGCCTGATAACCTTATGGCCCAGCCGCCCAGGCCCGGCTCTCCATCATTGATTCCGTTTCCATTCAGGTCATTGAACTTCCTCCCTGATATGGAGTAGGAGGTGAGCCTGTTTCCGAAGTCCCTTCCAGTGGCATCGGCATCGGCCAGATTTACGGGGTAGGGCCCGCTGGCGGGCAAAGTCTGGCTCCACCCCGTCTGGTCGACCTCGTTGATGCTGTAGTTGCCCGAGACAAGGCCGCTGAAGCTGTAGAAGCCGTCGGCTCCGGTCAAGGTGAAGACCTCGGTTCCATCAGGCTTGGTGAGCCTTATGGTCCAGCCGGATAGGCCAGTATCTCCGCTATCTTTGACACCATTACCATTCACATCTCTGAATTTAGCCCCTGAAATGTTCCTGGTCTGCTGTGTGATGGTGTAGAGGGCCAACTGCTCGCTGTCGTAGGCCTCAGATCCAGCGTGCTTTCCATCCCTGACCTCTACCCTGATCTGGTTGACTCCGACATCTGCGGAGGTTGTGGTCCAGGTCCAGGTGCTCGCCTGGATCCAGTCAGTCGTGGGCTGCCAGGCGTTACCCGTCGATGGCCCATTGAGGAAGTACCTGTAGAGGGCCGTGCCATTATTATCGGGGTCGGTGGCGTTGGCCAACCAGGTTACGGCTGTACCTGCCAGCTGGGGGCTCGGCTTATCCGTAGTGAGGCTACTGACCACCGGCGACTGATTTATGGTCTCCGTCGGCGCAGGAAGCTTTGCTGCCAGTGCCGTGGCATTGATCGGCGTTGTAATAATGGTCGGTACAGTCACATTGATCGTTGGCACCGTCACGTTAACCGCCGGTATCACGGTCTCATTCAAGGCCGCTGGTGGCTGTGTTACATTTGCCGCCGGAATCACCGGCGCAGTCACATTGATTGCGGGTACTGTAACATTTGCTACGGGTGCTATAGGCATGCTGATGTTGATGGCTGGTATAGCAGGAGCCGTGAGGTTTCCTGGCAGTGGTGCCGGTGTAGTCACATTGGTTCCGGGCACAGTCACATTGGCCACTGGCGCAACTACCGGTGCCACAATCGGCGCCGTGACATCGGCAGGCACAGCTGATGGAACCGTCAGATTTGGCGCACTTGGCAGGGTGATGAGGGGCGCTGCCGACGTGATCACATTGACCATCGGCACCGTCACATTAGAGGGACCAGGCAGGGCTGGTGCTGTCACATTGGCGACGCCTGGCGGAATTATTACCGGTACCACGGGCGCTGTTACATTAGCGGGCCTTGTAACGTTGATGACCGGCGTCGTAAAGTTAGTCGCGTTCGGAATAGTCGACGTTAAGGGCGGGGCCGTCGTTGGCGTGCTGATGGTGATTACTGGTGCTGTCACATTGGCCGGTGCCTGGATCGGAGTTACCGCCGTCGGCAATGGAACTGTAGGCCTTGTGATGTTGATGACCGGCGCAATCGTCGGCTGGCTCGGAGTAACAACAGGCGCACTGACGGGTGCTGGAGATATGGTGTAGCTCGATATCTGATTACCGTCGTAGCTATCGTATCCGGTGTGCTTTCCATCCCTGACCCTGACCTCGATGTGGCTTGTGCCGACATCGTCCTGAGTGGTGTTCCAGGTCCACTTATTGGAAGTTATCCAGCCGGTCTTATTGGTCTGCCTTCCACTGGTAGACGGGTCGCTCAGGAGGAACTGGTAGATGATACGGTCCCCGTCAGGATCCGCGGCTATGGCAGTCCAGCTAACCTTGGTTCCGGCAGTCTGAGGGCTTATCTTATCCGGAGTCAGGCTGCTGATGGTTGGCAGGCTGTTGGTAACTGCAGCCGGTATCGTAGCAGCGGTTGGCGTCTGGAGCGTCTCAGCGGGTGTTCCAGATGGCTGAGGCATCGGGACCTCCGGAGCTGTAACCGTCGATAAGGTGACGGTAGGTGCCGTAACCGTCGGCATCGTAGCCGTCGGAACTGTCAGGTTGATCCCTGGCACAGTGGTCTGAACTCCAGGGTTAGCCCCGGGAGCTGTCACAGGCATCTGGTCCTGGACAGGTGCCTGAGGCTGAACGGCGAAGCTTGCCACCTTATTGGCATCGTAGATGGTAGGCCCGGCGTGGTGGCCATCCCTAACCCTGACCTCGACCTGGTTCTGGCCCACATCAGTGCTGTCAGTGATCCAGGTCCAGGTGTTGCTCTGAGTCCAGTCGGTCACAGGCTGGGGTTGACCTCTGGTGGAAGGGCCTGTGAGGAAGAATCTGTAGATGGTCTGATCTCCGTCGGGATCGGACGCCTCAGTGGTCCAGGTCACAGCCGTCCCTGCCACCTGTGGGCTCTCTGGATTGGCTGTGAGGGAATTTATCACAGGGAGGGCAGAGGCAGGGGCTTGCTGAAGGACTCCCTGCTGGGCTGTGGGCTGCAGCGTTGGGGCGGGCTCAGGTGTCGGCTGGGCAGTTATCTGATAGCTTCTGACCAGGTTGAAGTCATAAGAGCTGGCCCCTGCGTGCTTTCCATCCCTAACCCTGACCTCGACCTGGTTCTGGCCCACATCAGTGCTGTCAGTGATCCAGGTCCAGGTGTTGCTCTGAGTCCAGTCGGTCACTTCCATGGCCTGGCTCCGGGTGGAGGGCCCTCTTAGAACGAACTGGTAGAAGATCTTATCTCCATCCAGATCTGAGGCATCCGCCATCCAGGTTACCGTCGTATCTGCCTCCTGGGGACTGGATGGGCTGGCCGTAAGGCCGTTCAATATGGGAGGTCTGTTAACTACAGGTGCCGGAGTAGATTGGATCTGCTGTGACTGCTGCTCGGGCTGAGTTACAGATGGAAACTGGGAGATCTCAGGTTGAGAGAAGGTTTGAGGTACGGTCTGCGATACTGACTCGGTGGTTCTCGCCGTTGGCTGTATTAAGGTCTCAGGAACAGGCTCCGGTGTAGGCTGAGGAGCAAGAACGTTTATGGTGAAGCTCTCCGTCCTGGAGTCGTCGGAGCCATTAGGCCCGGCGTGCTTTCCATCCCTGACCTGCACCTGTACCTGGTTGCTCCCCGCATCAGCAGAGGTGGTGTCCCAGGTCCAAGTGTTCTTTGTCCCCCAATCAGAGACGATCCTCCAATCTCCTCCCGTTGCAGGCCCCTTGAGCCTGAACTGGTAAAGAATTTGGTCTCCATCGCTACCCATAGCCATGGCCGTCCAGGTGACCGTCGTACCTTCATCCTGTGGGCTTGGCATGTTGGCTATAAAATTCATCAGCTGGGGGGGCTGGTTGGCAGGTTGACTGATAGGTTGGCTGGACTCAGCCTCGCCTGCCGAGGGTGAGGGCATGCCTGGGAGCTCTGGGATTTCTGGCTGCGCCATGGACGATAGAGCCAGAAAACCTCCTAGGATAGTCAACACCGATATAATTAGAATTAGATCAGCATATCTGTGCCTGAATATCTCTCTCATATTCGCTTTATGTTTAGATCTATCCTTGACCTTATGATCCGGGCCTGTCACGTCCTCACTCTCCTATGCCGCCCATGATATTTTGGGCTGCATTATGCCAGTAACTGCTACGCCTAGATTTAAGTAGTTACTTTTCACATTGATGTTTGATAAAGCTATCACCTTTTTGGAGGTTTAATATAAGTCCCTTGTAGGTCCTGATTGATCCCCGGCGCCAAAAAACCCAGGCCTAAGCAGGTTATGCCTACTCGTATTACGCCTGCTGGATTGAGATCTTCTTCTTACTTCACCTCAATCGCAGTCTCAATCCACAGGACGGCTAGCATAGTCCTTTCTGGCCAGGACACCCTCAACTTTGGACCATCCATTAATAGCCCGTTCTATGACCTGCCTGGCTGCCCTGTAGTTGAAGTAGTATCCTCTTGCCTGGTTCACGGCCTCCTTCTCCACGAAGACCGATGCCACTATCAGGAGATCATCGGCCAGCTCCTTAGGCAGAAGGCCATCGAAGACGCAATCGATTACTGCCTTGGCCACTGCCGCCTGGGCAGGGCCATAGATCAGATTTCCCTACTGTACGTCCTTGATGGCTACTTTGTTGGTTATGAAGGTGGAAGGCTTAACCCGAAGATTGGGCTCCAGAAGAGCCAGGAATGGGGTGTGTCCCTGTGCAGGTGATGCCAGAGCCGAAATAAAGGCCTGCTCCATACTGCTTCCCTTAAGCCCTATGACCCGATCGATGTGAGCCACCTCCAGACCGTCGCCTACCAGGGCCTCACCTATGAGCACGCTTTTGAAGCGGTCCACCTCTGCCATGATATTACCAGATGGTACTAGGCCAAAATTGTTTATCTGAAGCTCAACCTTAACTGAGACTTTGCTCCTTCTATCCATCCAATCCATCGTCATTAACTCTTCCTATTTCCTGACTTAGATGATAGCAATCGTCATTTTTTGCTAAGCGTTTTCCTAACTAGCATAACCACCTACGATAATGATCTAAGGCAACTGTCCCCAATAACGTTCTATAATAACGGTTCACATCCAGGGCTAGGTGAATCAAGGGTTTTAAGAGGCAGCCAATCGATGGCCGATCCCCAAGCTGAGCCACAAATTATATCATGGAGAGGCGTATTCTGGCTTCGATGCGCATTCTGGTGATCAATAACTATGGCCAGTTCAATCACCTCATCAGGCGAAGCATCAGGGATAAGGTCGAGACCGATCTAATCTCCAACCAGACCCCGCCGGAGAAGATCCAGGCTGACGGGCTCATCCTAGGAGGAGGGCCGACTCTGGACAGGGCAGGGAGATGTTCTGACTACCTCACAACCCTGGACGTACCCATCCTCGGCATCTGCCTTGGTATGCAGCTCATGGGGACGACCTTCGGAGGCAAGGTGGCGCCCGGTAGCATCGGCGGATATGCCGAGGTCCAGGTGGACGTGATCAAAGAGAACGGCATTCTAAAAGGCCTTCCGAGGAGCATAAAGACATGGGCTTCCCACGCCGATCAGGTGACGGCCCTGCCCCAAGACTTCGAGATTTTGGCCCGGTCCAATGTCTGCGATATAGAGGCCATGAGGCACGTAAAGAGGCCCCTCTATGGCGTCCAGTGGCATCCCGAGGTTGTGCATACCGAGTATGGGGAGAAAGTCCTGGATAATTTCATTGCCACCTGCAAGAGGTAGCTCTGACTGATTTAACTAAATTAGACAAAGCCGAATTAATAAAAGACCTTCAGAGAAAACTGAAGAAGGCCAAGGAGCTGAAGGTAGAGGACCTGGAGTCCTCCATCAGAGAGGCAGGTTTCCAGTGCCTGAGATGCGGCGAATGTTGTACAGGCGAGGACAACAGCGTGGTGACCTTTCCCTCGGAGATCCGTAGGATCATGAAGGGGGCGGGGAAGGCTTGGCTGGAGGTGGCAGAGCCGCCTAAAGATAGCGAGGTCGATGTCCACGGAAACTTTCACACCCTGGAGTGGCGCCTTAGAAAGGCAGGACCGTCCTGCCGCTTCTATAACGGGTGCGGGTGCTTGGTCTACGAGGTCAGGCCTCTCCTTTGCAGCACATATCCCTTCTACTTAGATTTAGAGGACGGACTGCTGCGTTCATCGGAGTGTAAGGGCTTGGGAAAGGAGATCAGTCCGGAGGACTCCCTGGAGCTGGCGAGAAATCTAAAGAAGAGGTGTATTTTTGATCTGGAGGAAGCTCTACTCTTAGTGAAGAAGTACGAGGATTTTGAGCGTGGCTATGGTAATGAGCTTCACTCAGGGTTTTGGATTATCCATGACAGCGAAGGTGCTCATAGAATCGCTAAAAGGAATATTGAGAATCATAGATGTAAATAGCAAATTCACGGACTATCTATACTGCAGCCGTTGATAGTAGGGATTTGCAGCCCTAGCTTAATCCTAAGAGCGATCCAGCCCTCTATAACGCCTTTGAGGTTCATCTCCTCTGCATTCTTCAAGGGTCCTCCCTAGAAGCCCATACTCCCCTGAGTTTGGAGACCGCTCCATAGAAAGACTCATCATCATCGATGATATGACACTATGGCTGAAGATAGTGCCTCATGGATGTATTCGCAGAACATATCGAGTGCTAGAATGTCGTATAAGCTATGGTAATTGCGTACAACTTGCCCCTAAGCCTAGCTTGTCTAGACTCAACTGTTCTTCATGTTCTTCTAATTTAATTGGCATAAGCGTATAACGTGCTGTCTTTCTTTAAAGCAAAAAATGGATTTATTCGGTGATATCCCATGATGTTTTATTAATCTTTCTTTAGTAAAGCTCCAGAATCTTTCTACTCCATTAATATACCTTTCCTCGTTTAAACTTATGTTTGTGATCTATATTTAAATGTTTACATCTATAAAACATTGATGAATCATAGCGTCTCCATTTATCAGTATATACAATGCTATCTCGTCTCACTTTCTTTACTTTTTCCTGCATTAATGTCTCAGACAATATATCTTTTACGACATCAACATATAATTTACCACCCTTTTCTAGGATTCCGAAGACTATTGTCTTGACCACGGCACCTCTTCCTCGATCGCCCTTTCTTTTACCTCCAAAATACGACTCATCAAGCTCTATTTCTCCGTTTAGTTTAGCTTCATGAACCATAGAATCACGTAATATTGACATCCTTATGGCATCAAAAGCTCTTAGCGCTGTATTATAGCTTAAATTCACTTCTAGAGAAGCTCTTCTTGTAGGTACAGATAATTCAATAACTTGATTAAGGATAGCCATTTAGGTGCGAAGAGCTTAATTATAGAAAAGCTTGTGCCATTAAAAGGCCTAAAATCATAACTACACTTAGCACACCTTAGCCTTTGCCTTGACATGAAGTAGAACTCTTTTCGCCCGAAGGAAGGGCAAGAAAGATCATTTAATTTATCACAGGGATATTGGAGAGATCTATTTTCATCAGAGAATAGTCCCCCAAATTCTATTAAATTCATACCATTCATGTAATGCTCCCTAACTTAAAGTTAGGGGTAAACTATGCGTAATTACCAAAACTTTAAAGCGATTCAGCTATCCATCGCTCTTCCAACGCTGCCTTCAGCTCCTCCAGC
>CAZKWM010000079.1:0-10253 GCA_964556405.1 uncultured Methanotrichaceae archaeon
CGAGAGCCATGGACTGGTGCTGCTAGAGGAACTCCCAGGGCCCTCGCTGTATTTTAGACGTTCTAGGGGAAAACGTCAGGAGTCCTCACTGATGCTTACGTTGCAGCTGCCAGGGTGATTGAGGAGAACAACCTGGATGCCTCCATTGCCGTGAAGCTAGACGGCTCTTGGAGGGACCTTCGACACTGGGCTGGCTGAGGAAAACGCCCTCTAGGTCCTCGGGGCCTGTGTAGATGCTAGGGTCTGGTTCGATATGGACATGGTGGGAAAGCCCCTGGTAGAGGCAACCCTCAAGACCGATCTAGCCTGTGCCTCGGAGACTCCCATAGTAACCCTGGCTCTTTAGGCTTATCTGGAAAGGACATCAAAGGACCTGGAAAGGATTTTCTGTCAAGTGATCAGGCCACGGTTGGTCAAAGGGGCTAATACTTGGGGATTTCAGATATTTCCATTGGGTGCAGAACAATTTTAGAGCCCTCTTAGATATACTTCTAACCGCCGGAAGACCCTTTTGCGCCGGGACCCATGATCCAGAACTCCTGGAGTGGATGAAGGACAGAGCTTTACAAGATAAAAGCCAGGTAGATTTTGACTTCTTGAAGGGCCTGGAGGATGAAATCAAGCTCCAGATGGCAAAGGAAAAATGGAGGGGGACCGGGTACGTCCCCTTCGGCCAAAGCGCGTCCTGCGCCCTCAGAAGGGAGAGATGCCTGAAGGAGCTCCAGAGCCTGGGAAGGGAGCTTGTTCATTAATTTTCTTATTCTGTTGACGGCATATATTACGGAAGCGCTTTGCATTTTACCGTAAGGTATATGAATGACCGCAGAAACGGAAGATGCTGAGGTCAAGGCATGTCTAAGCACACGCAAAAGAAGCACAAGGGACCAGCCAATCGCAACAAGGGCCTTCAGCCATCAGTCAGAGCTGCACCCACGGCAAGGAAGAAGATAGAGGCGCCAGAGCCTGAGGCTAAAAAGACCGAGGCTCCAAAGCCTGCAGCCCAATCGAAATCATCGGAACCATCGAACTCTGAAGTTAAAAAGGTAGTGAAAGTCGAGGCTACTGCTGAGACCCTTGAAATCGAGGAGCCCGTAGAAGAGGCAGAGGTTTCAAAGAAGGCGGAGGCACCCAAGAAGAGCTTCTTTGCGGGAATTATCGAAAGCATTAAAAAAATGGTGAAATCTGGCTGATCAGGACTTCTTAATTGTTCCCGGCCCAAAGCCGGGATATATGTCTTTTGATCTGATGCTAATTGGTAAGTTCCAGCGTCCATTGTAGGCAATATATGCCAGGATCTTCAGCCCCCTTGATTCAAATCCCCATGCGGATCAAATAGCTTGTGTAATCTTTATCGGATTATAGGGAAAGCACTGCTGGCTTTGGAACATTTATCGCAGGTACATATATTGAAATAAGCTGCTGTGATAGCCTGTGACAGAGGCCATCACATAATAATAAATAGAAATAACCTTAGCTAAGTAGTGTGTGATCCGAGATACCATTTTTATTATTAAACGCGAATATATAAAAATGATATATAACTCATCCGTATGGTTATATTAAAAAGTGTTTTAAGCAGTTTGATCCGTCTTCGCCTGCTCTTTCTGTCTGCTCTGGAACTCCCTCTGCACATCACACCCTAGGCGTCCAATGGCGTCCGCCCTACACTGCCTGCAATGCCTCATCTGCTTTATGATGGTCCCCAGCTCGTCCTGGATCTTCCTCTTATCCTCAGGGGACGGGGGCTTTATGTTGGCGAACTTATACTGGGGTATGAGGGGCATGACGTTATGGATGAAGACGCCCATGGATTTTATCTTTCTAGCGATGTCGAAGACGTGCTTGTCGTTGATCCCAGGTATGAGGACGGTGTTGACCTTGACTATCTTCTTCCTCTTCAAGGCCTCCTCTATTCCCTTGAGCTGATTATCCAGGAGGATCTTGGCCGCTTCCAGGCCATCGTATTTCTTGCCGCGATAAGTTATGTAATCGTAGATCTCCTTGCCGATCTCCGGGTCCACGGCGTTCATGGTGACGGTGATATTGCATACACCCAGTTTACCCAGCTCTTCGATGGTGTCGGGCAGGAGAAGGCCATTGGTGCTCACACACAGGATCAAATTGGGGTACTTCTCCCCGACCAACCTGAAGGTCTCAAAGGTCTCCGGATTGGCCAGGGGCTCTCCTGGACCTGCGATCCCCACCACCTTGATGTAGTGGTACTTGGCCAGGACCTCGTCTACCTTTTCCAGGGCTTCCCTGGGGCCTAAGACCTTGCTCGTCACCCCTGGCCTGGACTCGTTGACGCAATCGAAGCTGCGAACGCAGTACTTGCACTGTATATTGCACTTGGGGGCCACCGGCAGGTGCATCCTGCCAAAGGCATGGCAGGCCTTCTCGGAGAAGCAAGGGTGCTCCTTGATCCTCCTAAGCTGATCCGGATCGTAGGGAACCTGGGTGCCGCCCACATTGGCGACGGGTAACGTCTCTTCGCTCATATAGGGAACTCCGAAGCTTAATTCTCCAAATGTCCTTAAGATGCCTAAAAGACTTGCGTTTCCATCCATATTTCACCCACATTACAAAAGTTCATATCGGATGGACATCCAAACCTTTCACCATGCCCGGAAGGAAGGACGTGGTAGTGATCTGGCCCCTTTACTTCGATGCTGCCAGGTCCAGGAGCGAAGGTAGAATGGTCCCCGCCTCTGTGGCCATAAGCAGCCCAACTTTGGATCAGCTTATAACCGCGGCCATAAAGGCGGGTTACAAGCCGGAGATAGAGCGCGATAAGAAGCATCCGTCCAACTGGTATGAGTGCTCAGGTAGGATACTGGTGCCAAAGAGGGAGCCCAAGTCAGCGGTCTTGAGGAAGATCGCCATGAGCATGAGGAGCAAAAAGTAATCGGAATTTAATTTATCCAAATGGTATAAAAAGGAAGCCGAGGGAGACTAAAGTTAGCGCTCCTGTAGAGTTTCGTACTCCTTGACTATCTCCTTGCCTGCCACAACCTCGTCTATGCTGTGGATGGAGCCACCAAAGTCCCTTATGACATTCTCTATCCCAGGATAATCGATGCTCTCTCCCTGGATGGTGACCTTTACGGTCTCAGTCTGGCGATCGACCTCATAAAGGCTCAGATTCACGCCTGTTACGCCCTTGACATGAGCCAGGGCCGTGGCCAGGTCGAGGATGGTGGGGATGTGGGGCTTGAGCACATCCAGGACCAGACGCCTTATTATTGAATTATTCATGGGTATTCTTACTCTTTCGGCGAGACTCTATGGGTTTATCTCTATCGATAGCTCTTATCGCTTTTTATTCTCTGCATAATCTAATTTGGGAGATACTTAACACCTTTGCCCTGGCAGGCCCCCCAGGCCAACGGTCTTATTCGTGGCTGGCAATCCTTAATACCGCCCCGGCCCTCCTTTGCACCTATGATCGATCTCCACACCCACAGCATCTTCTCGGACGGGGAGCTTCTGCCAAGTGAGCTCGCTCGCCGGGCCCAGGTCAAGGGATACACGGCCATGGCCATTACCGATCACGTGGACTTCACCAACATAGAGCACGTCCTATCGAGCGTCTTTAAAGTTAAATATCTGGAGGATGTATGGAACATGAGGATCCTGGTAGGGGTGGAACTGACCCACGTACCTCCCCAGAAGATAGAGCGCCTGGCTCTTATGGCGCGAAGGCTCGGGGCTGAGATCATCGTCGTCCACGGAGAGACTCCTGTAGAGCCAGTGGCCCCGGGCACAGACAGGGCGGCGGTGGAGATAGGAGTCGACATCCTTGCCCACCCGGGCTTCATAACCCTGGAAGAGGCAGAGATCGCTGCTCAGAATAATGTCTGCCTGGAGATCACCTCCAGATTGGGACATAACATAACCAACGGCCATGTGGCCAGGATCGCCGGCCAGGCGGGGGCTAGGATGGTAGTGGATACTGATACCCACAGCCCCGACGACCTGATAGACAGCAACAGGGCCCTGGAGATCGCCATGGGCGCCGGCCTTACCAGAAGCGTCTCTGAGAAGATTATATATGACCATCCCATCATAAAAGAAAAGGCTGCTTGAGGAGTTGGCTGAATAGAGATAGTGGCGGTAGACATATCGGGCAGGCACGAGTTCGAGGGCAGGTACCACATGGTCTGCGCTGCGGTCTCCCTGGACGTATCCCCTGAGTGCATAGAGAGGGTGAAGGCTGTGAAGATCCTTCCCAGGGTGGCAGAGGCCCCCGACATCAACTCTGTTGCAGACCTCATCAAGGTCGCTTCCCTCTGCCTCTCAGGAATCATCGTGGCTGAGAAGGGCGATATGTATAACCTGGATTCTTGGAGGGTCTCCTCCATCCTGGGCAGGGAGTTCAAGCATCCCGAGTCCCTGGGAGAAAGGGCAGCCGTGGAGCTTGCCCATCACATATCCCTGGCAGGAAGAAGGCTTATCCTAGAGGGGATGGGATAGATTGCGTAAAGACAGATGACAGATGGCGTACAATATCCCATGAGCCCTATCGCGTAAACTATTTCACTATCAACCGAGCTAAATGTATATCTATGGGCAAAGACAGGGGGAGAAAAGAACGAACTCAAAATTGATTCAATTTATACTGTTACCGATAATGATAATGGCGGCCCCGGTCCTGGGGCAAGAAAATGAGACGACGGCAAGTTCGCCGGAGCAGACCGCAGCTAACTGGTACAACCAGGGAATGCATCTGTACACTATGGGAAAGTACGACGAGGCGCTTCAAGCTTTTGATGAGGTTCTGAAGATTTATCCCCAGAGCGCCGAGTCCTGGAACAGCAAAGGCATGATATTGGGCACCCAGAAAAAATACGACGATGCCATCAGGGCTTTTGCCATGGCAGTAGACATCAACTCCTCCTATGCAGAGGCCTGGTGCAATATGGGAATGATATACGACCTACAGGGCGGTCCGAACGCTGCTATCCAGTGCTACAACAAGGCCACCGTTGCCAATCCGTCTTATCAGAAGGCCTGGTACCATAAGAACAGGGATCTCGATACAATAGGGATAGGGCATACATCGCTATACAAGGAAATGGCCGCTGAACAGGGATTGGCAACTTATAACTAGGAGAGAGGCATCTTCCCTTTCTCCGTTACTTGTTCCATATTTCCTGTATTGGGTGAAGGTTTATTTCCGGTGACTTTCAGCAGAAGCTGCTAAAATCGTTCAGGAATAGAAGCCATAGGCACGCAGGATGACGATATATCAATAAAAGCCCATCCTTCACTATCAGCGGCAATTTTTTGCTTAGCGGCATTAGTAAAGGAAGAAAACTCGTGTTCAGTGCAGAGAATATAAGTTTTAAGCAGCGGCTTAACCTTCTCTGGGAGTTCATCCCTAAACTTTCTACCAGATAATAAGATCACACATCATCTGTACCAGTCCTAGATAAGAATCCTCTTTTTGTTCATGCCCTGGGTAAATCTTTTTATATGCCTCTATATGGCTGAAAAAACGTTCAATCGATCTTCGCTTCTTAAAAAGCTCTTTATCGAATTCAATTATCCTTTCAAAATTATTTTCCTCTCTATTTATGATATTAACTTGGATTACAGTCTTTATTCCTCCCTTGATCATACTCTCGTATCTCTTTGGCGTCAAAGCCGGCGTCCGCAATAACAGCCTCAGGCTGTGTTATGGCACCACAATACGTTAATTTTAGTTTAAATCTATCTCATAATAGGAAAATAGAACTTGAATTCATTTGTATTATATCACATTTATTCTTTTCAATTTGCAGGAAATGGCCTGGTACCAACGCTGCAAAGACTAACATCTAATATCTAATTTATTTAATTCACGACCGACTGTGAGCGCGAGAATAATGCTGCCCCATATCTTGCCAGCCAAATGGCCACTAAGAGGGTAATCATTGCTTTTGGAAAGCCTATTCAAGGTATCTGTGGGCATGTTGCCGCCGTGAACAAGGACGTAGGGATCTTTTAGCTTAGCCTTCACGAGGGGAAGTAAATAATAATGGGTAATAATGTTTATCATCGCAAGGCAATCGAAATATTATTCTTAAATGTAACGTACTGATGTATAAGTGCCAAAATTTGTATATACTTTCCCGCTCTTTCTTAAATTGGATGTTGGAGAGGAGCAGGCTTGAAGCCATCACCGATCTTATCCGGGAAAGGATCTCCATCAGCGGAGTAGACGAGTATTGTTCTGAGACGAACATCTGTAAGGACGATTTTGTAAGGATAGAGCCCAGGGATTTCGATGGAGAAATATACGCTATAGACGGCTCCAACGTCGTCATATGCGACTGGTCCGTATCAAGCTTGAACCAAATCATGGTCGGCTATGTGGTCTACAAGGGCAGGAATTGGCAGAGGACCGTCGTTACCTACGATGATCTCTTCCTGGCGGACAAAGATACCTATGCAGATCAGTTCGATAAATATACCAAAGCCTTTGGCCTCAACAAGTTCACCTTGGAGAAGACAGAGCTGGACAGGCTCTCCACCTACTTCAGGGAGCTTCAGGAGTATATTGCCCTGAACGATGCCGTAAACGAGTCCTCGCCAGGAGATCTGATCCTCTTTGACGGCAGCTTTGACGTCTTTGAGCCCCTAAGAAGCGTCCTTATCAAAGTTCTAATGGCTGCAAAAGATAAGGGCGTGGATCTTCTGGCCATAAGCAAATCAAGCTCCCTTTCTTGGGGGGGAGATCTATCCAAGCCCTTTGTCCCTCACACCAGCTACGTGGGAAGCATCCTGGCCCCAGGAGTTCCCTGGTATCTCTGCCTTAAGGGAAAGAAGATCAAGCCCAAACCCGAAAGCTGGGATGGCGGCAAGATTTTCATTACCAGGTTTCACGCCGGCTCTGACCACGCCTTCCGGCTGGATGCTCCATCCTATCTCATGGATCACATTGCCATCGCTCTGGGAAATCTGGCCCCCCATTCATGCTCAGCCGAATGCCCGGGCTATCCTCACGCCCTCTTCAGGGCCCACAGAGATCTCAGAATTACGGATCAGGAAGGACAGTTCTTGAAGCTTAAGCTTCTCGATATCCTGGGGGATAGGGGCATGAATGAAGGAGAGCTGAGAAGGTCGCTCTTGGATTACCACGACGTCATAGAGATGAGGCCAAGGAGAGTGCTATGAAGGAGAGATCTCTGTTTCATTTCGAGGAAAAGGATGCGACTTCTGAGGAGCCATCATCCTCTAAGGTCGAGGTTCTAGAAGCTCAGGAAAAGAGCCCTCTCACAAAAGCCCCGGAAGCATCGGCTATAATGGCTCCTGAACTGGTCCCAACAATTCTAACGGCAGCTGCGACAAAATCACCGGTAAAAGCTCCGACCGAAGCTCTAAGAGCCGTTCCGACAGCAACTTCGATAATAGCTCCAGTGGGCGAAAGAAGAGTGATAGATCAAGGGAAGACCACTTACAGGATAGTATCCAAGAGCGTCAGGGAATATCAGTTCATAATTCCCTACAACCTCTCCGATAACGAAAGAGTGGAGGTCGGCCAAATTTTCTCAGTCCAGGATGGGGGATTGACCTTTCTGGCCAGGGTTAGGGACATAGTTCACGATTCCAATTACGAGGGCAAGTGGGATACCACCCTTAAAGGCACCCAATTTTTTGATCAAGACCAAATCTTCAATCGCATCATAGCCGAGCCTTTAGGCTGCGTTGTCAACGGCGGATTTAGAAAGGCCAGGACCATCCCCACCAAGTTCTCCGAGGTCCGAAAAGCAACAGAGGGCGAGTTCAAGTTCCTGAGCCAGGTCATGGGCGATATAGAGATCGGATGTCTGAGAAACGGCTCCAAGACCGTGGAGGAGATCCCAGTGGCATTGCACAGCGATGCCATGGACCACCACATGGGGGTCTTTGCTACAACAGGCATGGGCAAGTCAAATTTCATGAAGGTCTTCTCTGCCTCCTGCATGAAGCTGGCTGCTTCCGGAAAATCCATGTTCGGCCTCTTGATAGTTGATCCCCATGGCGAGTATATCAAGGGCAAGGGGCCGGTGAAAGGTCTCATGCACTTAAAGAAATACCGAGAGAGCCTGGCCTGCTATTCGACCGATAAAAGGAACGCCTCCGATTCGGGAGTAGAAGCGCTGGCCATAAGTACTAGGGAGATAAGATCGTCCGACGTTCGGGTGCTCTATGACTGGTCCCCTGCCCAGCTCGACGCCCTGGAGGCTATACCTAGGGTCTTTGATGCCAGCTGGTTCGAGGAGATACAGACCCGGGAAGGGGTAGGTAAGCTGATCTCCGAGGACTTCAATGAGAACACCGTCAAGGTCATCTCTAGGAGGATGAGGACTGTGAAGGAGAGGAACGGGTATATCGACGAGGCCCGATCTAGCATCCCCAACATCATATCCAGGATTGAAGAGGGCAAGGTAGTCCTGGTGGATATTCCAAGGATGAGCGATAGATCCGAGCTCTTCCTTCTTTCGGTACTCTCGCGCTGCATCATGGACCGGTATAAGGAAGATGCTCCTGAAGGTAGAAAGAACTGCCTCATAACTATAGAGGAGGCCCAAAGGGTTCTTGGTCAAGGAAATATTTCCAGGTTCGAGTCCATAGCCAGGGAAGGCAGGAAGTTCGGTGTCGGCCTCTGCGCCATAACCCAGCAGCCAAAGCTGATAGATAAGCAGCTCCTCTCCCAGTTCAACACCTTGGTGGTCATGGGCTTGGGTGACAAAAACGACAGAGCCCAGATAGAAGAGTCAGCCAAGCAGGACCTCTCCTCTATGGACGTGGAGATACAGACCCTGGAGAAAGGTGAGGCCATCGTTTCCACCCTGAACATCCCCTTCCCTGTGCCGGTCAGGATCCACAAATACGAGCACTATCTACAGTATCTGGAGAAGGTTGATCGATTGGACGAGAGACTTATAAGCGCCGGAGGCTTCAGACCAGTCCTGGAGTAAACCTTGAATGCCCTGTGGTGAACCTTGAAGATAGTGCACATGGCCGACTCCCACCTGGGCTTCACCAGCTACAGCCGCGTGGATAAGTACGGCAGAAATATGGTAGAGGATATGTTCTACCAGGGCTTTGAGCAGGCCATGGCCAAGATAATAGAGATCAATCCTGATGCAGTGGTCCACTCAGGAGATGTGTTTCACCACGTAAGGCCGGGGATAAGACCTCTCTATCACTTCAAGGTTGGCTTAGAAAAGCTTCAGAATGCAGGCATTCCAGTAATCATCATTAGCGGCAACCACGATTCGCCTAAGAGCTTCGCTGGAACGAGCCCCTTTGTTATGTACCAAGGGATGAAAGGGGTCCACATAGCTAGAAAATACGAGTATGAGTTTTTTGAAGAAGGAGGTTATAAATTTCATTGTATACCCTTCTGCCTCGAATCATCAGATTATACTACCCAGTTTAGCAAAATAGAAATGTCGGGCAAGGACGTCCTGGTGATACATGGCCTGGTGGAGTCCCTGAGAAACAGCAAGCTTCACACCGTAGGTGAGCACGAGCTCAATGACAGCCTTCTCAAGAAAGACTTCGATTATATAGCCCTTGGCCACTACCATGCCCAGACCCAGATAGCCACCAATGCCTGGTACAGCGGCTCCATAGAGTATTTCAACTTCGGCGAGGCCAGGGATAGGAAGGGACTTTTGCTGGTGGATTTGGAAACCGGCGAGGTGAAGCCCGTAGAGGTCAGGCCCAGATATATGGTCGATCTGGAACCCCTGGACTGCTCAGGCCTATCCACCGAGGAGATCTCAGAGAGGCTCATGGAGCTCTGCGACCCCGAGGTCATCAAAGATAAGATCGTCAGGGTAAATCTCACCAACGTCGACAGATCCGCCTACAAAAACATCAACCAGGCCAGAATCAACAGGCTCATTTCGCCTGCTCTTTATCTAAAAGTGAAGGCGGACTTCGCCGATGAGAAGGAGATGCGGGATAGGGTGCCCATAGACAGGTTCAGCCTTCAGTCCGAGTTCGAGAAGTTTATGGAGGTCGAGGCATCCCGAGGCCTCATACCCAAGGCCATAAAAGAAGATGTAGTGGCCTATGGCTCTGATCTGGTAAAAAAGGCGGTCTCATCCGGGAACACGGAGGCACTTGATGCACCTCAGCAGGCTAAGCCTTCACAACTTTAAGAAATACCGCCGGGCAGAGATCGATTTCCAGGACGGTCTCACCGGCATCGTGGGAAGCAACGGCTCCGGCAAGAGCACCATAGTGGAGGCCATAGCCTGGGCTCTTTACGGCAG
>CAZKWM010000080.1:0-2492 GCA_964556405.1 uncultured Methanotrichaceae archaeon
CGTGTGAAAACACTTAAATACTGGCGGGGCTTCGGTTAACTTATCCCGCACGCGAGGCTATTATCTCGCGGCGCATGGGCCAAAAAATGGGTCCCGAACGCGCTCTGTCGCGTGAGTAGGCCCCGGTTTTGGGGCTGTGCGGAGGATTTCATGACACAAGCTGGAAAGACGAACCCTAGACTCACCCGTCTTATTAATGATCTCAAGGCGGCCTCTCGAGATAACGGTGTTGCCCTCTGGCGCGACGTCGCCAGACGGTTGGAGAAGCCCAGTAGGAACTACGCTGCCGTCAACATCAGCAAGATCAATAGGCACACCGCCCCCAATGAAACTGTTCTTGTAGCTGGGAAGGTTTTAGGAACGGGCGACATCAGCCACGGCGTGACCGTTGCCGCCCTGGATTTTTCAGGCCAGGCTGTCACGAAAATACAGTCCGCCGGCGGAAGGTGTCTGCTTATAGAGAACCTGGTAAAAGAGCACCCCAAGGGCGCGGGGATTAAGATCCTGAGGTGACCTTGATGATAGTAGATGCAACTGGGCTAGTCATGGGCCGATTGGCAAGCGTGACCGCTAAGCGCCTCCTTGCTGGTGAAGAGGTAAAGATAGTAAATATCGAGAAGGTCATAGTCACAGGGCGCAAGGAGAGAACCTTCGATGACTACGGCCAGTCGAGGCAGAGGGGTACCAAGGAACGGGGACCTTACTTCCCAAGAAGGCCCGACAGGATAATGACCCGCACCATTAGGGGAATGCTTCCCTACAAGATGCAGCGTGGGCGCGATGCCATGTCGAAGCTCAGGGTTTTCATAGGCGTTCCTAGGGAGCTTAAGGGTCAGACCTTCGAGCAGCCCAGGGATGCCATGATGAGGCAGACGAGCAACGCCAACTACGTGGAGCTGGGCGTTCTGAGCAAGAGGCTTGGCGCCGACTTCTGAGAGGATATTCATGAAGGTAATCAACACATCGGGCAAGAAGAAGACCGCCACTGCCAGGGCGACCCTGAAGGAAGGCAAGGGCCGGGTTAGGATCAACAAGGTACCCTTAGAGATAGTGGAGCCCATTCTAGCAAGGCGAAAGATAGCTGAGCCGGTAGAGATCGCCGGGGATGTAATCAAGGGCATGGACATAGATGTGGTGGCCTCAGGCGGAGGATTTATAGGCCAGGCCGACGCCATCCGCACGGCCATTGCCAAGGGAATAGTGGAGTGGACCGGCGACACCGGGCTTAAGGAAGCCTTTGTCGAGTATGACCGGAACCTCCTGGTCAGCGACCACCGTCAGAAGGAGAGGAAGAAGTTCGGCGGTCCTGGTGCAAGGTCGAAGTACCAGAAGTCCTACAGGTGAAACTCCTTGATACCCGTGAGGTGCTTCTCCTGCGGCAAGGTCATAGCCAACGTATGGGAAGAGTACCGGGAGCGCATAAAGACCGAGCCTCCTGGCAAAGTCTTAGATGACCTTGGTGTGGACAAATGCTGTTGCAGGCGAATGCTCCTGTCCCACGTGGAGATCGTGGACATCCTGAGGCGGTACCAGTAAAGTCTGATGAAGGGGTTGTAGGGTAGCCTGGTCCATCCTACAGCGTTCGGGACGCTGTGACCTGAGTTCGAATCTCAGCAACCCCATCACTCTCTTCCTTTTGAGGTGGCTATTTGAAGGGCGAGATGTATACCAGGTACGAACGTGCCAGGATAGTCGGAGCTAGAGCTCTGCAGATCTTTATGGGCGCCCCGGTATTTATAAATACCGAGTCTATAGATCCTCTTGAAATAGCTCTCGAAGAGATGAATCTGGGCGTCATACCCATTACGGTGAAAAGAGATATTAGATGATTGAGGTGAAACGGTTGGAAGAAGATGAGGTAATGCAGGTGGAGGGCGAGTACGAGACCCTAATACCCATTGATGAGTACCTCGCTGCCGGAGTGCACATAGGCACCCAGCAGAAGACGAGCGACATGATGGCTTACATTTACAGGGTTAGGACCGACGGACTTTACGTCCTGGATGTTCAGTCCACGGACAAGAGGATTCGTCTGGCTGCCAAGTTCTTAGCCAAGTATGACCCATCAAAGATTTTAGTCGTATCTGCCAGGCAGTACGGTCAGAGGCCCGCCACCATGTTCGCCAAGGCCATCGGATCCAAGGCCCTGGTTGGAAGGTTCATACCCAATACCTTGACCAATCCGGCCTTCAGAGGCTTCACTGAGCCCGATGTGCTCATAGCCACTGACCCGAGCGGCGATGCCCAGGCACTGAACGAGGCCGTGGACGCAGGGGTTCCAGTCATAGCTCTGTGCGATACCAACAACATGACATCCAATGTGGATCTGGTCATGCCCACCAACAACAAAGGCAGAAAGGCTTTAACGCTGATCTACTGGCTGCTAGCGAGACAGGTTCTGAGAGAGAGAGGCGAGGAGAGTAGGTTCAAGTACACTATCTCGGACTTCGAGATGGAGTTCTGATGAGATCTCCGGCTGTAGCAGGATCATT
>CAZKWM010000080.1:2592-10216 GCA_964556405.1 uncultured Methanotrichaceae archaeon
GGCACCATTGTAGATCAGGACGAGACGGCTCATCTGAGGGAGCACTCCATAGAGGTCCAGCTTCCCTTCCTTCAGTACAGGTTTTTCGGGTTCAAGATACTGCCCATAGCCATGGGACTTCAGGACGAGGAGACGGCGGTTGAGGTGGGCACAGCCCTGGGCCAGGCCATAAAGAGCTTGGGGCGAAGCTGCACAATCATTGCCAGCAGCGATTTCACCCACTACGAGCCCCAGGAAGCCGCCAGGAGCACCGATGCCAAACTGCTGGACGCGGTTCTCAACATGGACATACCAGAGCTCTACCGCAGGGTCTACGGTCTCGATGCCACCGCTTGTGGCTACGGTCCTATATCTGCAACCATCACCGCCTCCAGGATACTGGGGGCAAAGACGGCCAAGCTCCTGCGCTACGCCACCAGTGGCGATACCTCGGAAGATTACAGCCAGGTAGTAGGTTACTCGGCGGTGGTCTTTACCTAAGAGGTTATCTTTTTGGCCGCTGCATCCGCCCCGGGCAAGGTCATCCTCTTTGGAGAACATGCCGTGGTCTCAGGGACGCCCGCCCTGGGATCTGCCGTGGATCTGAGGGCCACGGCGGAAATAGTTGAAGCCCCAGGCAGCCTTCTGGTGGAGGTCAGCGACCTCAACCTCACCGTTGAGGGATTTTCTGTTGATCTTTTAACCGGTGATATCAAATCCAGCTTTGCAGCCGACGCCATGAGATCCACCAGGTACGTCTCGGCTGCTCTGAGGGAGTTCGACGCCAGGGATCTCAAGGTTAAGATAAGCTCCCAGATCCCACCGGGATCGGGCCTGGGTTCCTCAGCAGCCATAACTGTGTCCACCCTGGCGGCTTTGAGCAAGCATCTAGGTTTAGATATGTCCAGGGAGGATCTGGCAAAAAGCTCCCACAGGATAGAGAAGGAGATGCAAAAGGGCCTTGGAAGTCCTATGGACACTGCTCTATCCGTCTTTGGGGGCTACCAGCTCGTCTCTCGCCAGGTGGAGAGCGTGACCCTTCCTCCTATTGAGTTGGTGGTGGGATATACGAGGATGCCTCACGACACTTGGTCAGAGGTCCAGAAGGTCCAGTCCCTGCGCTCGGCCCATCCAGAGGTTGTGGATTCCATCTTCCGGGCCATAGGTGCCATATCAAAGAAGGCAGTGGTGCTCCTTGGAGAAGAAAAGCTCCCTGAGCTTGGAGCCCTCATGAACGTCAACCACGGTCTCCTGGATGCTTTAGGCGTGAACACCAGGGAGTTATCGGAGCTTATCTACGCCGCCAGGGGCGCCGGAGGCGTGCTCGGTGCCAAGCTCACGGGTGCCGGAGGCGGAGGGTGCATGGTGGCCCTGCCGGGGGACAGAGGCATAGAAGCTATCGTTACAGCCATAAGGCAGGCCAGAGGGATCGCTTTTAAGGTTAGAACGGGCTGTGAGGGGGTGCGGCTGGAGCCATGTTCAAGGTCTTAAAGATAGGTGGAAGTGCCATAACCGAC
The DNA here is from genome assembly GCA_964556405.1 of uncultured Methanotrichaceae archaeon. Lineage (GTDB taxonomy): Archaea > Halobacteriota > Methanosarcinia > Methanotrichales > Methanotrichaceae > UBA114. Next base: position 4,089 of record CAZKWM010000080.1, read on the forward strand.
AAGGCCAAGGCTGACTACGTCAGAGTTGAAGAGATTGAGCGTATCGCTGGGGAGATCTCGGATCAGACTTCAGGCCTGGTGCTCGTCCACGGAGCGGGCTCCTTTGGCCACATCCCCGCCAAGAAATATGGTCTCCCAGGCAAATTCAACCCCGAAGGCCTCAGAGTCACTCACGCCTCGGTGACGGAGCTGAATCGGACTGTTGTGGATGCCCTGGCGGAGGCTGGAGTCGATGCTCTTCCAGTCCATCCCTTATCTTGCGTCCTTCTGAAGGATGGGAGGATCGAAAAGATGGAGGTTGACTTCATCAAGGAGATGGTTGCCAAGGGCATCCTACCGGTGCTCCACGGCGACGTGGCCATGGATTCCTCTAGAGGGGCAGGCATTGTCTCTGGAGATCAGTTGGTTCCCTACCTGGCTAAAGCCCTGGGCGCCCAAACAGTGGCCCTGGGAACGGACGTGGACGGCGTTCTCTGCAGTGGTGCTCCATTAAAAGAGGTCACCAGGAAGACTCTGCCCGAGATTGAGAGCTGTTTCACACAAGTCCCTGGCGCCGATGTTACTGGTGGCATGAGGGGAAAGATCCTGGAGCTTCTGGAGCTGGCCGATGCCGGTACCATCTCTCTGATCTTCAACGCCAGAAAGGCTGGAATGGTCAAGAGGGCTCTATCTGGAGAGGCCGTAGGAACCATCATTAGGAGGTCGAATTGAGTACATCTAGCCGCAAGTTGGACCATGTCAGGATCTGCCTGGAGCGCCAGGTGGAGTCCAGGTGGATGCCCTTTGAGGATGTCATGCTGGTCCACAAGGCCCTCCCTGAGATCGACGAGACCAGCATCGATATCCGATGTAGGTTTCTGGGCAAAGAGATGAAAGCCCCTCTGCTCATATCCGCCATGACCGGCGGCCATCCTGAGACCAGGAAAATAAACGTCAACCTGGCAAAAGCTGCCCAGGAGGTAGGGGTGGCCCTGGGGGTAGGGTCCCAGAGAGCAGCTCTGGAGGATCCTGAGCAGATAGAGACCTTCTCGGCGGTTAGAGATGCAGCCCCTGATGTGCCTTTGATTGGAAATATAGGCGCAGCCCAGCTTCGGAAGCTGGGGTTGGAGGCCGTGGACCGCCTGGCGGAGATGGTGGATGCCGATGCGGTTGCCGTTCATCTGAACTTCCTCCAGGAGTGCATTCAGCCCGAGGGAGATAGAGACGCCTCGGGAGTTCTGGATGCTTTGAGAACAGCTACCTCAGGAAAGACGCCCATCATCATAAAGGAGACGGGCGCCGGCATTTCCAGGGAAGTAGCCCAGTCAATATTGAGATCTGGCGTTAAAACGATAGAGGTCTCGGGCGTGGGAGGCACTAGCTGGTCAGGGGTGGAGGCCTACAGGGCAGAGAAGATAGGGGACATAAGCTCCAAGGATCTGGGAGAACTCTTCTGGTCTTGGGGAATACCAACGCCAGTAAGCATAGTGGAGTGTGCATCGGCTGGAGCCGAGGTGGTGGCCTCGGGGGGCATAAGAAGCGGCCTGGACGCTGCCAAGAGCATAGCTCTGGGCGCATCCGTTGCAGGAGCAGCCCTTCCTTTCCTAAAGCCTGCTACCCTGGGCTCAGAGGAGGTTGTCTCAACCCTCCAAGCCTACGTCAGGGCTCTTAGGACCTGCATGTTCCTCACCGGAAGTCAAGACCTTCCAAGATTAAAACAGGCCTCCACGGTGATCCTCGGCAGATGTAGAGAGATCCTGGAGCAGAGGGGCCTCAATACCAAGAAATTTTCTATTTACAGAGAGATGGCAAAATGAAGGACATAGGAATCATCGCGGTCGGCGGTTACAACGAGATTGGACGAAACATGACCGCGATAAAGATTGGCGATGACATAGTGATCATGGACATGGGCATAAGGCTCGACAGGGTCCAGATCCATGAGGATACCGACGTGGAATCTCTTCCCTCCTCGGAGCTGATAGCCATGGGCGCCATACCCGACGATAGCATCATGGAGAGCGTCCATGGCACCGTCAGGGCCATAGCCTGCACCCACGGCCACCTGGATCACATAGGAGCCATATCCAAGCTGGCTCACAAGTACAAGGTGCCCATCCTGGCTACACCATTCACCGCCGACCTCATACAGCAAGAGATCAAGGAAGAGAGAATCGCCCAAGTGAACAACCCCGTGATGCCCATGCCAGCTGGAGGCAGGTATCAGGTCACTCCGGATATTGAGCTGGAGTTCGTTCGTGTCCAGCATAGCATAGTCGATTGTGTCTTTGCAGCCATTCACACTCCCAAAGGAACCGTGGTCTACGCCAACGACTTCAAGATCGACAGGAGCCCGACCTTGGGCGATCCACCAGACTTCGCCAGGCTTCGAGCCATAGGAAATGAAGGGGTAATTGCCCTGATAACCGAGACCACCAACGCCGGTATTTCAGGCAAAACCCCTTCGGAGAGGATTGCTAAGGACTTGGTCTGGGATGTGCTCACGGGCACCGAGGAGACCCGGTCAGGCGTCCTGGTCACTACCTTCTCCTCCCACATAGCCAGGATCCGGGCTGTGATCGAGGCTGCCAGGGAGATGGGGAGAAAGCCCGTCCTCCTCGGCAGGTCCATGGAGAAGTATTGGGGGACGGCTGTCAGGACCGGCTACGCCGACAAGAATGATGGCCTCCAGGTTTACGGACGGAGAAAGGCCGTGGACAAGGCCTTGAAAAGAATCATCTCAGAGGGCAAGGAGAAGTATTTGCCTATAATGACCGGTCACCAGGGCGAGCCCGGAGCCATCCTATCCAGGGTGGCCAATAACGAGACCGATTTCCACGTGGAGTCGGGGGACAAGGTCATATTCAGTGCAGGCATCATACCCCAGCCCTTGAACGAGTCCAACCGCCACACTGTGGTGACCAAGCTCAAGATGAGGGGGGCCAGGATCTATGATAACGTCCACGTCTCGGGCCACGCCTGCATAGAGGACCACTGGGAGCTCTTAAGGATGCTCAGTCCCGAGCATGTCATACCCAGCCATGGCAACCTCTTCTCCCACAGCCAATACCTCATGATGGCCGAGGATAACGGCTATAGCCTCGGCTCCAATATCCACCTGGTGAGGAACGGACAGGAGCTCGTCATAGAGTAGGTGAGATAGTGATCGATGAGGAACTAACAAAGAGGGCCAAGATCGTATCCGATGCCATAGACGAGCTGCTGCCTGTGGTCCACCCCAGGGGGCTTTACGAAGCCAGCAGACATCTGGTGGATGCCGGAGGCAAGAGGCTTAGGCCATCCATGCTCCTCATGGCAGCCGAGGCCATAGGGGCCGATCCCTCAGCCCTGGCGCCGGCCGCGGTCTCCATTGAGCTGGTCCACAACTTCACCCTTATTCACGACGATATCATGGACAACGCTATTTTGAGGCGCGGAAGGCCCTCGGTCCATACCCGCTGGGGGACCTCTGGGGCCATCCTGGCCGGTGACACCTTGTACTCAAAGGCCTTCCAGATCCTGGGCATAACCCCGGCGGAGCCGAGCAGGCTCCTCGCCTCCATGGATGTCCTATCCAAGACCTGTACCGCTATCTGCGAGGGGCAGTGGCTGGATATAGAGTTTGAGGATAGATCCAGGGTCACTGAAGCCGAGTACATGGAGATGATAGAGAAGAAGACCGGGGTGCTCTACGGTGCCTCGGCTTCCATGGGCGCTATCCTGGCCGGCGCATCCAAAGAGGTGGCCGATGCCCTGGACCTCTTCGGAAGGCTCACTGGCATGGGCTTCCAGATACAGGACGATGTCTTGGACCTGACGGCGCCTGAGAAGGTCCTGGGCAAGAGAAGGGGCGGAGACATCATGGAGGGCAAAAAGACCCTCATCATGATTCACGCCATGGATCACGGCGTGGCAGTGGAGGCCTTCGAAAAGAAGGACGCAACACCCCATGAGATAGAAAATGCCCTCACGGCCCTGGAGAAGAGTGGTTCTATAGAGTACGCTAGGAACCGGGCTGTGGAGCTGGTGGAGAATGGGAAGCGTGCCCTCGATATCCTTCCTCAGACTCCGATTAAAGCTCTCCTGCTGGGCCTGGCCGACTACATGATTCGCAGGAAATATTAGGGTGAGATATTGAAGAAGGAGGAGGCAGAGCACCTGCTGGACCACTGGATCGAGCACAATATCAGCCACAGCGAGTCCTTCAGGAAGTGGGCGGCTCAGGTAAGGGATGTGAGCGAGAGATCTGCCAAGGAGATAGAAGAGGCCGCAGATCTCATGGATAAGTGCACAGAGCAGTTGAAGAAAGCTAAAGATGATTTACGTTAGGTGGTAGTAAAATGGAAACGGTTTACTTTTACAGCAGGACTGATGAGAAGTCCATGAAAAAGGTCCTGGATGACGACCTCTTTGACGAGATCGTCCCCACTATCAACGAGTGCAAATTCATGGGCATAGATAAGGATGGTTTTTGCATGTACATGAAGGCCAGAGATGACCTGGTAGACAAGGCCAGGAAGCTTCTGGCTGAGTCCCCGTCCAAGGAGCTGAAGGGAGAGGAGGGCGAGGCGATTCTCAAGGCCTTCAGGGAACAGGCAGAGGCAGCTGAGGCGGGAATGGGAACCCTCTTCGGCTGAAATTTTTTTGTAAAAGGATATATCTTTCCTTAATTCAATAAAATCTTCGTATAGATCCGTCCTTGATAATGTTTCTTCACTTGTAAAATAAACTGCTACTAGGTACTCTCCGGCAGCCCTCAAGTGGGTGAGGCCAGTTTTAAATCCGATCAGCTAAGCTTATCTATCTAAATTCATAACTTCTGGCGTTCTACTGAGGCTTTATAGACATTTGCTAAAGACCCTATCTCGGTCGATATGCAGCCAGCCTTTATCGTAACATGGCAGATCGGACTCAGGGCCGTAGGGCAACCAGCCAGTAGTAGCCATCTGTGCGCCCAATGAGAGGTAGGGATTCAGAGCATATAGACCATCGGAGATGTTGACATCACCCTTGGCACCGTTAGCCGGGCCTGCAACTGGCCTCAAATTAGCCCCTACATTAGAGATATTAACATCCCAATCGAAATCATATCCCTCATCGGCTGTTTCCAGGACTTCTCTTAACTCCATCTCCACCGAGGCATCTAGATCGACCCTGGAGCTTTTCCCCGAAGTGAGGGCGTCCGGGTCTATCGTGCCTGAGCTCTTTTTGAGCTGATGTCTGGCTCAAATTGGAGAAGAGAACGTGGCTGAAGAACTGAGTGATGCTCTTCTCTCCCTCGAAGCCAAAGCTTAGTTTATGGCTGGCATAGGAGCCCCTTTTAGAAGTCTTACTTTCAGAGGTCTGGTCATATGAGCTACCGTCACTGTACTCGACCTTATCGTGAAAGTCGATACGACCGTTGACCAGGTAATTTAAGTCTCTGCTCTCTAAGTTCATGGCGCCTTTTCCTATGACGCTGATCTGAGGGGGTTCTAAATTTTGCGAGGCATCCTTTAGATATGCATAGTGTAACATAGTAGCAGTTTGAGCTCCTGTCATGGTCACTGAGAGCTCGTTGATCCTGGTAGTGGCTGCTGCCAGGCCGCTCAAGACCGCGAGAGCACATGCTATAATCATAACCTTCATCGTCATTCACTCTTTTCCCCTCTCAAAGCAGATCTACATCTAACTTTACCGATAGCTGTATGGATTATCTTCAGGTATGGTGGATATAGTATCTATATTTCTATATATAACTTGTGTCAAGCTAATTTATTAAAAATAATTCTCTAAAGTAGACCCAGGTATATTCTCGGGAAAAAGGGGTCGTTGTAGAAGATCTTATGGTTATGTAGAACGAAACTTATTACATTGGTAGACTTTATGCAGGTTAAACTTCATATAAAATACTAAACATCAACTTTCCTATAGATTATCCATCATTTGAGGGAAGTAAGTATGGGTTCTAACATGGTTAAAGTAAAGAGTATAAAATTTATTTCATAAAGTAGGTAATAGGTTAAGTCGCCCTTTGAGGGAGAGCCTCTCCTCAGAACGTTTCCTGGAGATATGCAAGGAAAATAGATCCGCCCTGAGGTCTCTTCTTGAAGACAAGACCCCAACAAAACTTGACCTTCCGTAAGACAAATAAACTTGATTCACCATCG
>CAZKWM010000081.1:0-10207 GCA_964556405.1 uncultured Methanotrichaceae archaeon
CCATTCATGTAGTGCGCCCTAACTTAAAGTTAGAGGCAAACGGTACGCAATTACCAAAAGATTTAATCGTTTTTAACGTCCAGAGGATAAGAGTTATCTTAATGATCGATATATAAACAAATATGGGTAGTTTTAATACAGCCTCTGCCCTGGAATACTGTTTTAACTGCGATTCCAAGGCAACAGAAGTATATAGTTCCTATCACATATACACAAAAATGAAGATCGTCTGCTGGTATAGAAGCGGTAGCTTAGAAACCTTCTACAAGTTCTGTGCCGGAAATCAGGGAAAAACCATCTCTATAAAACTGATTAATAGATCCGAGCCAGTTAGAGGAGCCTTATACAGTTATTGCATTGATCCTCCAGAGGCGGGCCTTTTCTTGCTCTTGACTGATCGAGTAATTCATTCAGCATATTACGGTCTGGAAGATATTGAGAATCTGCACATAGGACTCAATGAAACATGGATACCTGCATTAGAGGATGCTTCCTCTGAAGACAGATCTTCCTCTGAAATATCTTCCTCTGAAGTTACATCCTCAAGGGATTCAGCTCTGCTCTTCGCCCAGTAATGCATGGAAAGCAATGAGAATCAGCTTATTAGAGGATTTAAAGAAGGCCTGGCCGGATAAGCATGCGTCGGAAGAAGAGATCTTCAGCCACATCCACGCCGGCGATAAGGTCTTTTTAGGAACGGGCTGTGGCGAACCCCAGTACCTTATCTCTGCCCTGGTGAATTACGTCAGGAGCAATCCCAAAGCCTTCTTTGGCCTTGAGCTTATCCACATATGGACCCTGGGCACGGCCCCTTACACAGATGAAGAATTCAAGGACAACTTCAGGCTCGATTCTTTCTTCATAGGCGACAGCACCAGAAAGGCCGTCAACAGAGGTATGGCAGATTACACTCCCGTGTCCTTCTCTGAGGTTCCAAGCCTCTTTAGAAAAGAGATAATACCCATAGACGTTGCCTTGATTCAGACATCTCTTCCAGATAAACACGGCTATATGAGCATGGGGATAAGTGTGGATATAGTAAAGGCTGCAACTGAAAAGGCATCGCTGATAATCGCCCAGGTAAACTCCCTTATGCCCGTCGTTCACGGTGACGGATTCATAAATATAAAAGATGTGGATTTCATTATCTCTCACGATGAGCCCTTGCTGGAGTATACTCTTGAGCCCCCAGGAGATATAATCCAGGCGATTGGCAAGTATGTCGCCCGCATCATAGAGGACGAGTCGACTATACAGGTCGGATACGGCATTATACCCAACGCCGTAGTATCCTACCTGGGCGAGAAAAAGCACCTTGGGATACATACCGAGCTTTTGTCCGACGGCCTCGTGGGCTTGATGAGAAAAGGCGTCGTGGACAACTCCAAGAAATCCATCGATGCGGGCAAGACCGTAGCTGCCTACTGCATGGGCAATAAAGAGACTTATGATTTTCTGGATGAGAATCCCACGGTGGAGTTCAAGACCATCGATTACGTGAATAATCCTCTTGTCATCGCCAGGAACAGGTTGATGACCGCTATTAACAGCGCCATGGAGATCGATTTGACCGGCCAGGCTACAGCCGAGTCCCTTGGAGGGCACTTCTATTTCGGCATAGGTGGCCAGACGGATTTTATGAGAGGTGCAGTTTTAGCACCTGAAGGTAAGAGCATCCTGGCCCTTCCATCGACCGCCATCAATGATACGATATCCAGAATAGTGCCGTCTCTCCAGGAGGGGACGGGAGTGACTCTGACCCGCGGGGATGTCCATTATGTGGTAACTGAGTACGGCATAGCCCACCTCCATGGCAATAACATAAGGGAACGTGCCATGGACCTGATAGCTATTGCCCATCCTAAATTCAGGCCGTGGCTCATAGAAGAGGCCAAGAAACGCTTACTCGTCTACAAAGACCAGGCCTTCATACCCGGATCCAGGGGGGTGTACCCTGCCGCCCTGGAGGCCTTCAGGACCACTAATAAGGGGCTCAATATTCTCTTGAGGCCTGTAAAGATAGGGGATGAGCCCCTGATGAAGGACTTCTTTTATTCCCTTTCCAGCGACAGCATGTACCGCAGATTCATGTCCGTCAGAATGGACATGCCTCACGAGCGATTGCAGAAGTTGGGGTCAGTAGATTATGCCAGCAATATGATGATCTTAGCCATTATAGAGGATAAAGAGAAAGAAACCATCGCTGGAATTGGTCAGTATGACCTAAATAGAGACATGCTAACCGCGGAAGTTGCTCAGGTGGTAAAGGATGAGTATCAAAATATGGGTGTTGGTCACGAGCTGCTCGCTTATCTCACCCACCTGGCCAGGAAACGAGGAATCCTGGCGTTTACGGCTGAAGTACTGGCAGAGAATAAGCCTATGATTAACCTCTTTGAGAGTATGGAATTTGATATAAAGAAGCGAAGAGAGGAGGGTGTATACGAAATGCGCCTAACTTTCAGAGAGGGTTAAAGCCAATTTTTAAATCCATTATATAAATTCTAATTAGTTTAACTATTAAACTTTATGTACTTTTTTTATAAATTTTGCAAATGATGTAACAATGGCTGATAAGTCTCATAATTGAAAAGAGAAAGATCCGGTTAGTGCAACCAGACCTTTTCGTCTATCTCTGTTTAACCGGTCATGACGGCTTGCTGTGTCAAAATCCGCTTAGACTTTGTGGCCGATGGCAAAGCGGTTCATAACACGGTCGACCTGTATCTTAGCCTGGTCCCCAACCTTGGTTCCAGCGACAAAGACTACAAAGCCCTCGACCCTAGCTATGCCATCTCCTTTACGGGAGATATCCTCGATCTCAACATCATATTCGGCACCAGCTGTAACGGGAGCAGGGCTCTGCATAGAAGAGGAATTACCTTCCTCACGTCTGAACATTTCTTCACGTCCTCAGCGAAAAACAAGACTAAGTTTTACGCGCCTTTATACCATGGGTGCCCTATTATTAATACTTTTGCTAAGTGCCACGCCTATCAGGCGCTGCCTAAAGGCGGTTATTAGGGATTTGATAATATTCGTAAAAAGGGAAGGGTCTGCGATTCACTCGAAACCTTCGCCACCCATGCCTCCGGGCATTCCACCAGGCATGCCGCCCGGAGAACCTCCTGCCTTGGAAGCAATGACATCATCGATCCTCAGGATCATCACAGCAGCCTCGGCTGCGGACTGGATGGCCTGGGTCTTGACCCTGAGGGGCTCGACCACTCCTAGCTCCATCATGTCCACAGGCTGGCCTACGTCCACGCCGAGACCTGCACCCTTCATGCCCTGCTCGTGCTTGCTTCTAAGGGCTACCAGAAGATCGATCTGGTCCAGGCCGGCGTTCTCGGCCAGGGTCTTAGGTATGATCTCCATGGCATCGGCAAAGGCCTCGATGGCCAGCTGCTCGCGGCCTCCAACGGTTGCAGCATAAGCCCGCAGCCTCAGGGAGAGTTCCACCTCGGGAGCGCCGCCACCGGGGACTAGCATCCTGTCCTCCAGAGCGACGCCCACAACCCTGAGTGCATCGTTCATGGCCCTATCCAGCTCATCGACCACGTGCTCAGTGCCGCCGCGCAGGATTATAGAGACCGATTTGGGGTTACTGCACCCCTCCACGAAGGTCATCTTGTCGTCCCCAATCTTCCTCTCTTCGACGAGGCCTGCCTTGCCGAGATCGTTGGATGTCAGATCGTGGATGCTTGTTATGACCCTCCCGCCCGTGGCCCTGGCAAGCTTATCCATATCGCCCTTCTTCACGCGCCTGACAGTATAGATCCCAGCTTTGGCCAGGAAGTGCTGAGCCAGGTCATCTATGCCCTTCTGCTCGAAGACCACATTGGCCCCAATATCCTCGATCCTTTTGACCATGTCCTTGAGCATGGACTCCTCCTGGTCGAGGAAGGCCTGGAGCTGCTCAGGAGAGGTGATCTGAATCTTAGCATCAACCTCGGTCTTCTCAATCTCGATGGCCGCATTGAGGAGAGCGATACGGGCATCGGTGACCTTTCTAGGCATGCTCGGGTGAAGCCTGTCCTTATCGATAACCACTCCGCCCACCAGCACGGAGTCGGCTATGCTGCCGCCAACCTTCTTCTCGACGGTAATATTTTCGATGTCCACAGTCCCATCTTCGTCTACCACGGATTTGACAGCCTGGACAGCGATCAATGCCAGCTCATCCCTGGCTGATTGAGAGCCTTTGCCAGTCATGGCAGTGATGGCGATCTTCCTGAGGAGGTCCTCATCCTTTGGTGTGACCTCGGTTGCCATGGACCTCAGGATATCCAGGGATTTATCCGCCGCATCTCTGTATCCTGCTGCGATCACTGTGGGATGAATCTCCTGATCCAGGAGGCCCTCTGCCTGCTTCAGGAGCTCTCCTGCCACTATCACCGCTGTGGTGGTGCCGTCTCCTACCTCGGCGTCCTGGGTCTTCGCTACCTCCACCATCATCTTGGCAGCGGGATGCTCTATATCCATCTCCTTGAGGATGGTTACTCCATCATTGGTGATCACCACATCTCCAAGGGTATTTACCATCATCTTATCCATGCCCTTGGGGCCGAGGGTGGTCCTGACGGCTCCTGCTACCGCCTTGGCGGCCATGATGTTCGAGCTCTGTGCATCTCTTCCGGCAGTTCTTTGGCTGCCTTCTCTGAGTATGATTATTGGTGCTCCACCGAATTGTCCAGACATCAATTACCTCTGTCGATCTGTAACTACAGTGTCTAATTGTTGTTTAAACTTCTATATAAATACACGTTATTTTGGCAAAGTGTTCTCATTAATCGACGATGAATTATAACCGCTATCGAATAAGTGCTCATGCTCTCTCCAAAAGTCGTCGATCGTTAAGGACCCTGGCATCCAAGCCACGTATGGGACGTGATAGGTGAATATCTCACGGCAGGAGAAATACGATCTAAAGGCCTACCGTCTGTGGAAGAGAGGGGCAGAATGCAGCCATTCAGCTCGTAGCACCGCTCAGGAACCAACGCTTCAGATGTACGATCCTTGAACCATCATCCCTAATATTGAATGAATATAGAAGCTCACAATAGAACGTGACCTGTATCATATGATCGAGATGTCAAGTTTTTTCGACCTACATGATTATAATCCAGATTGCTTCTCAGTATCGAGCCTCATTCATTGATTTAAAAAAAATACTGATGTATTTTTACGGCACCAGCGGATGTAGAGGCGTTCACGGAGATCATAATTCCCTTAATACGGAGTAAAAACGGTGCCTGGAGATATCTTTCACGTCCGATTCCTAAGACTTTGATTAAGGCAAGAGAGCTTTACTGCTCTCCGGTCATAAAGAGGCAATAAAACGTCATTTCAAGATCTCAATATCATAGACCCGGCACGCGTTGACGTAGCCCCCTAGGTGAATACCCTCGAGTCCATTGAACAGCGGGTCTTCTTTGTGAACCACAGCAACAAGTATCCCCTCTTTCTGGAGCTTATCAAGCAGGTAGATATGGAGCGCGTTTTGGTTTTTCACTTGGACGAAGCACGGCGCCGACAAGGTGACAATGAAGCTCTCCAGTGAAGGTATCGACGCCGACGCCATCCATGGCAACAAATCACAGAACCAGCGCACAAGAACCATACGCAACTTCAAGTCTGGCTGCCTGCAGGTGCTAGTAGACACAGATATCGCCGAGCGTGGTATCGATGGTCGATGACATATACCACATCGTGGACTACGGTCTGCCTAAGGAGACAGAGAGCTATGTTCACCGCATCGGCCGTACCGGGCGCATGGTAGCGAAAGGCATGGCGTATTCTTTCTACGCGGCGGACGAGCACAACCTCCTCCTCCAAGGCATCGAAAGGCTGGCTAGACGGAAGATATAGGCCGTGAAGCACCAGTACCCTTCGGAGAGGGCAGAGAACGCTGTGGGTACGGTAGCAGAATCGGCCCCGAATAAATCAAGGCACTCTTCAAAAAGCTTCAGGCATGAGAGCGCCCGCAAATCAGGTCCCAGGAATCCATATCCCTGGGTGTAGCTAGGTCCTGGTGGAACGAAAACCTGGCGAAGCTATTTTAAAAGAATTTAAAATTGGGAGGGCATAACATGCCCCCCTAGAAACCGATCGATTAAATAATAATCGATCGGTTTAATATCTGCCGGGTGACCTGGCAGGCCTGTGCTTCTCAAAGCACTCTCTGCAGTAAACCGGCCTTGTTCCATCGGGCTTGAAGGGGACCTGGGTCTGCTTCCCACACTCTGAGCAGGTTACATCGGTCATTTCCCTCGGGGCGCGGTTAAAGCTGCTTCCACCGCTGCCGCCATAGCCACCGCTGCTTCTACCACCGCTGCTTCTACCGTATTTTCTCTCGGACATTTGATTCACTTTCCTGTGATATCGATTCAAGGAATCGAACCTGCTACAAATTACATCTCAACAAACTCAATTGAATCGACGCCATGCAGCTATCTTATGTTGATTCACTAGTTTATATATCCATTGATCAAAAGCTGAGTGCCAGCACAGCCAGGGAGAAGGCTCGAAAGATGAGGGTCCGACTTTAGCCACGGGTAGCTTCTGCGTAATTGACCAGGGCGTTCTTCCTCCGAGCCTACTCCTTAATCGATCAAAGAGATTATGATTGGTCAGGCTAATCTCTTGAGGTTACCCACAGAATACAGCGAATAGCCAATCTATAGAAAAAAGGAGCTCTATTGATTCACTCCTTCTTCATTAAATACTGACTGTACGATTAGTAACTTAGATTATCCGCATTTTACAAACTGTCAGAGGTTGGTCTGATAGCCATAAGACCTGGGTGGTTGTAGACACGTACATCCCAATCTGTAAATAGTAGTAGATACCATCCACCATGGAACCTGAGTACTTTCTTAAGCCTGAGGAGCTCCACCGCCTTCTCCAGGCGGCAGGAGTGCCCCAGGGACCATCTTGCTATATTATAGGGTGGCTTCGGCCTCCGCATTGGCGGATTAACCCAGGTTAGGTTTGAAGACCTGGACCTTGAAGCCGGTTACCCCCTTATCAGGGCTAGCAATGCCCAGAATAAGAAAACTCGTACCATCATCCTGGCCCCCTCCCATCATCATCATCGAACCGAGAAGCTATCTGGCGGATAACGCCATCGACCAGGGCTACCTTTTCCCCGGCAGATCCTCAGGACATATCAGCACCAGGCAGATTCAAATGGTTCTGAATTCCCTGGCGGAGAAAGCAGGCCTCCGGGTCATCAAGCACAAGGATAAGGCGGACAGGGATAGGCACAGGGTCACGTCTCGCCTCCTGCGTCACAGCTTTGCCATCTGGAGGCTGGATAGCAACGTTCCCATTTACTATCTCAAGGAACAGCTAGGGCTACTCAACCCTGATTCCCATGATAGCTTACGTACACGCTAACCTCCAATCACCAAAAGGAGAGCTACCAACGCTATGGGTTCTCAACAAACTGATGCCTGCCGTTGGGACCCATGACTATCACAGATAAGAGAATAACCCTAAGAAGGATATTTCGGCTGGTATAGTAGGACAATGGTCGAAAATCGCCCGAATGGGGAAATGCACTCATGGTGAATAAGGGGGACGTGTCTGCTAATTCTCACAGCAACGAGCTGGAGAAAGTCCCTACGGGTATAGAAGGATTGGATGATATCACTGGTGGTGGACTGCCCAAAGGGCGGCCTGCCCTGATATGCGAGAGCGCAGGATGCGACAAGACCCTCATGTCCATGCAGTTCCTGGCCCAGGACAATCAAAGTTTCGGAGAGCCCGGTGTCTTCGTGGCCTTCGAGGAGACTGACGAGGATCTGGCAAAGAACTTCGTCTCCCTAGGCTATAACCTCGGTGAGCTGGCTGCCCAGAAGAAGATACTGATAGATTACATCCATATCGATATTAGCGAGATAGAAGAGATAGGTGAGTATGACCTGGAAGGCTTATCCATCGATGATGTAGGCGCCAAGCGGTTGGTCCTGGATACCATTGAGGTTCTCTTTTCAGGGTTCGAGGACGAGGCCATACTCGTTCCAATCAGAGGGTCTCCACGCCCATAGAGCGCCTCTATGCCATGCTCGGCGGCCAGTGATCTTATTGCGGCAGCGTCCTCTTACTCTAAGGCGCCGCTGGAACCTGGAAGACCAGCTTCGCCGCCCAGTTCGCCGATGCTACGTGTCAGTACGGTGAACGCTGTATGTATTTCGCCTTAAAGGAGTAACCAAGCCAGACAACGCGCAACATTGGCTCTATAGGCTTGGACCTCCAGATTCTGATAAACGCCGGGTTGCTCCAAGTTCATGCCATGCGTCCCATGGCCTCCGGCCCGGGGATGCACCTGGCGTCCATGCACAAGCTCGTAGATGAGTACGAGCCAGAGGTAGTTGTCATAGATCCCATTTCTAATCTAACTAACACTGGCGATGTCCTGGACGTCAGGTCCATACTCACTCAACTTATCGATTACCTGAAGACCAAGAGGGCCACTACCGTTTGCACCAGCCACTTAGGTCATGATAACTTGGAGAGCCAGAACGCCCAGGGAGTATCGTCCCTGATGGATACTTGGATTAATCTGCGCTTCTTCGAGAGCGATAACGAGCGCAACCGGGGAATATCGATAGTTAAGTCGAGGGACATGTCCCACTCCAACCAGGTCTGCCAGTTCCTCCTCACAGACTATGGAGTTGAGCTTGTGGAGGTCTACCTAAGCCCCACTGGCGGTCTGCTGATGGGTTCTTCAAGGGCGACTTAGGATGCTAGAGAGAAGACAGAGGTGGTAGAGCACTCCAGAGATGCCGAGAGGAAAAAAAGGAGCTGGAGCGTAAGCTCAAGTCCCTTAATGCCCAGATGGCCCTTTTACGTTCTGAGTTCGAGGTAGAAGAGGATGAGCTGAAGAAGTTCACCTCTGAAGAAGAGCTGAGGAGCGAGGCGCAAAGCCTGAAGATAGAGAAAATGGCCCGTGCCAGGAAAGCTGACAGCCATTAGATGAATATGAACGAATGCCGGGAGGATGCTGAATTGTTTTGGCCAAAAGCGGGTCAGAAGGGCATGGAGATCTACTTGCTGAGGCAGTACGTGGCAGGCCCGACAGGGAGGAACCGTGCTGATCTCGAAAATTTAAAGAAGATTTGCATGGAGAACCTGGAGGGCAAATGGCGCATAGAGATAGTAGACCTCAGGGAAAAAAAACGCTGAGAGACAGGGAAGACCAGATCCTGGCCGTCCCTACCCTGAGGGGAACCACTCTCCCAAGAAGGAGGATTGTAGGGGATCTATCGAATACCCGAGCGCGTTTTAGTGGGCCTGGACCTGCGCCCTGTGGAGTGATTTTAAACGAGCGCTACTGAATAATGGCAGAGGATCATAAATCAAGGACACCCCCGCCGTCTTCGAGGGAGCCCTGGCTAGGATGGAAGACGACGAATACGTCCTGCGCCTCTACGTTGTGTGGATGAGCCCCAGATCGATGAAGGCCATAGAGAATATCAAGCGGATATGTGAAGAGGACCTGCCGGACAGGTACAGGCTGGAGATCATAGATATCTACCAGCCGCCCATCTTTGTCAGAGACGGTCAGATAGTCGCTGCACCCACAATCATAAAAGAGCTTCCGCCACCTCTAAGGAAGCTCATAGGCAATACGTCGAATTTCAGGACATAATTTAGTATGGCAGCCGGAAGCTATTAATGAGATCAAGCAAGCATCTGCAGAAAAGAAAATTAAGTTTGAGCCTAAAATGGAAGTCCAAATATATATATAGCAGAAAGGTGGAATGCCCATAGCCCGTATAGAGATGCCAAAGCCGGTATTTAGGCGGTCGTATAAGTTCGATGCATGGATGGATGTCAGAATACAAGGTAGGATACGAGTGAAAACCCCTCGCCCTTGACCATTATAAAACTAATACCCATAAGATTGAAACCAACGTATCTCACAGGGCAAGTAAGATAAGTTACATTCATATCCTACCAGTACATGTAATCCGTATGTCCGAACAATTGACAGGAACTGGCGGCTCTATTACCATCGATAACAACTCCGTATACATAGGGGATTGGGAGATCACCAAGTTTACAGGTTTATATGGTTTTTCAGGCTGGAAAGGCAGAGCACTGCTAAAAAAAGAGAGCCGCCTGGTAGGTACTGCCGAAGGGGTCTTCGAGATGGAGGGAAAGACATACCACGGCCGTGTCATAGTTAATCACTCAT
>CAZKWM010000082.1:0-3222 GCA_964556405.1 uncultured Methanotrichaceae archaeon
ACCAGGATACGATCCTGGCCATCAACTTCGGAGGAGCGGTGGTGCCCACTTTAGTCTCCCTCTTTCTCCTGGCCTAGTTCCCAAGCGCCTTTCTTTACGCCCTGATAGGAATTGCTTTCGTTACTGTGGCGACCAATCGCATCGCTAAACCGGTCAAAGGCCTGGGCATAGTCACCCCGTCCCTCATACCGCCCATCCTAGCGGCCCTGACGGCCACGATTCTAACATCATTCTTCTTGCTGCCTGTCGTATCCAACTTCATCATGGCCTATGCCAACGGAACCCTCGACGCCCTCATAGGGGCAGACATCCTCAACATTCAGAAGATCAAGGACCTGGGAGCGCCGGTGGCCAGCATTGGCGGAGAAGGTACTTTTGATGGCGTCTTTCTGGCGAAAATCATAGCCGTTCTCCTCATTCGAAGGGATAATTTTTTTGCCTTGTCCGCCAAACAAGGTCTATTTCCCGAAGGTTGCCCGGCCATGGATAGACTATAAGTAACGAGACGATGGGCCGTGGCTTTGGAACATACATAGCCACAGACATAAAAGCTGTAGCCATACAAGCTGTAGCCATACAAGCTGTAGCCATACAAGCTGTAGTCATCTGTGAGGATAATCAGCCTTGATCGTACTGCGGCTTCAATCGTATCACGGCTTTGAGCACCTCTTTCGCCGCATCGGGCATCTATACAATAACACCTCTATCAGCTGAAGACTTACGGAGGGATATGGGGAGAGCTTAAAAGAATCAGCAGAATCGTTCATATAGGCGACTAAACCCAGACTTCTAATCATTTTCATTCTTGGAGTTATGCTGCGCTGGGCCTTAATGCCGATGTACGCCAACAACGATATGCTGATCATCAGCCGGGAATCCCATTACATATCCCTGGAGAATAGCAATATCTACAGGTTCTTCCTGGACAATTTCCCCACCCACATCCACAACGGAGACATAGCTTATCCGCCGCCCATCTACTACTCCCTCGCCCTGTGGGAAAAAGCCCTCTCATCACTAGGTCTTATAGACATTTCATCCTGGGTCAGCAACTACATCCGCCTGCCCTTCTTTAATAGGACAGTATTTCTCCTGAAGCTTCCCTACCTCTTCTTAGACGTTGCCTCAGCAATCCTTCTGATGAAGACGATGGGAGGGAAGAAGGGAGAATACGCCTTCGCCCTCTGGATGATGAACCCCGTCATAACTTCCAAGGGGTCTTTGGAGGAGGGCGGCCTCGACAGATATAAGGCCCTGTCTGTCTTGGACCAGGGGTTTGCCGCCTGCTTTAAGAACATGCCACTTCTCTTGCTGCCGATCTTCGCCTAAGATGGCTGTGCTATGATGGCCACAGTAAAAGCTCCGTCCAGGCCCAGGCGAACCAGCCTGCAGACGGTGTTGCACCCGACGCCGCAGCAGCCCACCGCCACCCTGGGAGTGAAGACACCGCCATCGTCGCAGCACCCATCCCCATCAGTTATGGATAATGAATCTTTTTCTGTATGAGATTTCTGAGGGATAGATCATAAATATTGGGGAAGCCTGCCGTACTTACAACCATGTCATGACCGCGTCACGACTATGTTGGAGGAGACAAGAGCAGGCATGACCCTCAGAGGCTCCAAAGATCTGGCGGATTTCATCATCAAGAACTACTCAGGGAAGGTCGTGGAGGTGGGAATCGGCCACATGCCCGACGTAGCTTTGCATTTAATCCAAATCCAGCCATCATCCTCCAGGGTGGCCTCGCTTTCAGCCCACAGCTCAAAGCCCCTGGAAGTGGTGATCACTGATCTGGATGCCGGGGATTTGAGGGGCATGAGGGTCCTAGAAGACGATATATTCAACCCAAGGATGGAGATCTACCGGGAAGCAAGCCTTCTTTACTCCATACGCCCTCCACTGGAGATCCAGATCGCCATGGGAGACGTGGCCATGAAGGTTGGGGCCGACGTCATCATAAGGCCCCTGGGCGCAGAGGTAGCTGAGCTTAAAGGATTCGACAGAAGGCTTGTGAATCAGGGGGATGCCACTTTCTACTATTTTAGGCGATAGAATTGATTTTAATAGAAAAATCTTTTAACATATATATTTTACAATGAAAGGGTTAAGAACAGCCACAAACGCCCGATCATAAATACCTATATAAAACAACAGGGACATAGAGGAGGCCATGCCCCTGGAGAAAGACATCAAGAATCTAATCCTGGTAGTGCTGGCAGTCATCATCGCCGTTCTTCTGCTAAAGGCCCTCTGGACCATCGCCGGATTCGTGGTCTTCCTGGCCCTGATTTACATCATATATCTCTTCCTAAAAGGTTTGCTTTGATGGAGAGGGGGACTACCATTAATAATCCTTTAACATGCCTGTTCAAAGAAAGGTAAAAAGCGCCAAAGCACTGAGGCGCAGCCCCCTGGAATATCCATATAGATCCATCCAGGGCGGCCGTCGCCCCTTACTGCCCTAAAGCACATCGGTTTTAAAGCTCAATAGCATGCCAGGGAACTTTACATCTGCGCAGAGCTTCCTGAAGCGCTCCCAGCCCTCACCGGTTTGGCAAGATAGTCATCCATAGCCGCCTCAAGGCACATCTCCCCGGACCCGGGAACAGCATTAAGCCGTAAGGGCTATGATATAGGGCTGTTGGCCCTTGGGAAGGCTCTTGCGGATCTTCCTGGTCGCCTCCAGGCCATCCGTTGCAGGCATCTGCACAATTCATGAAGGCGACATCGTAGTTTCTGCCCACTACGGCTCTTAGACCCTCCAGGCCTCGTACCTCACGAAGCCCATGTGGAGGGGACGATAGGTTAAAAAGATAATAAAAAGCAGATAAGAAGTTCCTTAGCTCGGTTAATAAACAATTTGGTAAATAGCCAATGATTAGATAATAAGAATTGGAAAATCGGCGGCGATAACATCTTACTACGGGGCAAGAAAATAAGTTCATATCATCCTGTCCTCATCGAACTCCTCCGACGCCCTCCCCGGCAGGGCGTTCATGTACTCCTTTATCATGATGGGAAAGGACCTGGACTCCATGAACCTGAGGCCTAGCTGCTCCGCCCACCTTTGTATCCCCAGATCCTGGGAGACCACGGCTGCATCCAGGTCCTTGGCCAGGAGTAGGACGTCTATATCCGGGGCGCTGTCCAGGATGCCGTAGCGAAGGGCTGCCCTGTACTTCTCCCTGAACTTGCGCACTATGGACCCCACCGCCTCCC
>CAZKWM010000082.1:3322-10155 GCA_964556405.1 uncultured Methanotrichaceae archaeon
TAGAGGTTGTGGAGCGCCAGCCCATGAGGTTCATCGACATGCTCATGTACTGGGCTACCACCATAGACCCCATAGATATCCTCATCTCCCAGGAGCTGACCGACGTCACAGGCATGATGCGAACCGGGAACGGCCGGGTCCTGGGCAACCTTCAGGAGGCGCCCATGCTGGCCAGGGAGAGGATCGAGGAGGTTTTAGATTTCCTGGCCCAGGCCGAGTTTGCGGGGATACTGGAGCTTGGGGAGCCCAATGCAGATGTCCTAGGAGTCTCCGTGGAGCGCGATCACCTGGGAGTGGCTCTGGTGGGAGGGACCAACCTGGTGGCGGCGGCCATGGAAGAAGGCATTGACATTAAGAACGAATCTATAAGTGACCTGACGGATATATCGGAGATGAAGCATCTAGATGAGATTATCTAATGGTTTCCTCTATTCTCAGCGCCCGCACAGAACAGAGAAGAGCTAAAAAAGGGATTTAAGCTCTGGGACCTAAGCCGCGCCCCTGGCCAGCCCTGCCCCAGCATTCCGAAGCGCCCTGAGCACATCATGGGGTGAGAGGATTACCTCCAGTATGCAGGGGACGGTCAGGCTCCTTGCCTCGGTCAGCGCCCTCTCCAGGTCATCCTCGGTCTGCACCAAAAATCCCTTGCCTAGCTCCTATGACCTCGGTGATATTGCGGTACGTCCAGACTGATACATCGTTGAAGGGCCCATTCACTATAAGCCTCTCAGTCTCATATCCTCCGTTATTGATTACCACGAGGGTGGGGCTTAGGCCATACCTGGCGGCCGTTGAAATCTCCATGCCAGTCATTTGGAAGGAACCGTCTCCCATAAGAACCATGGGCCTTAAGTTTTTGTCCGCTACCTAGGCGCCGATGGCAGCCGGGACTGCAAACTCCATGGAGGCATAATAGCCTGAGGAAAGGAAGTAATCAGGGCCGTGGGTGGTGATGCCCATCGAGCCGTATAGGGCATCGCCTATGTCGGGAATGAGCACGGTCTTCTCGTCAACGAAGTTGTTGACGGCCTCAAAGAGCCTCTTGGCAGTAATCTTTTTATCGCAGGAGACATCGCAGAAGGGCTCAGGGGTCTTGGGGTGTGGAATATCTCCTAGATCGTGCTTGAGAAGGTCCGCCTCTGCCAGGCCGGAGAGAAGGTCCAGGCCCACGCAGAGGTAGTAGCGCCTGCTTATGGCGACCCACTCCGCTGGTGATGTATATAGTCCTGTCAGGATCGAGCTTCGCCGTGCCTGTGCCCATATTCAGGTCGGTGAGAAATACGCACAGCATGGTGATGCGGTCGGAGGGCTCGACGTAGCGTCTAGATTCTTCATTCCCTATCTTTCCAGCGTAGAAGCCTATGTATAATGGATCGCCCCCGGATACAGCCGGACTTGCCAAGGATGGTGTCGGCTATGGGAATCCTCGCCTTACTGGCCAGAGCAGTCACCTGATCCCATAGTTTGAACCTCTTAACCTCTACTCCCGCTAGGATCAGGGGCTTGTCCGAGGAGTTGATCATGGCAATGGCTCCCGATAGGGCCTCCCGGTAGTATGACCGGTCCCTGAACCCCTCCGCCTGGACGGGGATGCATGATTTGCAGCCAGAGGGAACGGCCGATACAATATCCCTGGGAAGCTCCAGGTACCCGGACCTCTTGTAACGCCAGATCGCGGATACGACCCTATCGATCTCTTGAAAATCTTGAAAAGGCCCTCTCTAGGTCCCCAAGCTCACCCGAGGCGACCGTCAGCCTCTCGAAGATTTCATCTGGTCGTCGAACTGGTGTACCTTGTGGGGAGCAGGGGGCCCATGAGGCACTCGCCACTTCCCGGAGAGCCGGCTGATGACCAGGACCGGCGACTTCTCGGCGTAGGCCTGGCCAGTGGCATTGGTGATCTTGAGGCCGCCCCCCCTCCGTAGGTCACGCAGACGATGCCAAAGCCGTTCATCCTGGCATAGGCATCTGCGACAAAGCCCGCGCCCTGCTCGTCGCAGGTGGTGATGACATGAAGATGGCTTTGGATCATCTTCTTGAAAAAGCCGAGCACGTAATCGCCGGGCACTCCGAAGACGTGCCTGGCACCTCGTCGTAGATCCTCTTTATAAGGTAACCACCGGCGCTCTTTCCAGACTCCATTCCCGTGCCCATTGCCATAACTTAATTATGTTCCCCTAAAACTATTAAGAAATTTCCGGATAGATAGGGAACACGATTAGAATGACGGCGCGAGGATCTTATACTTCGTGATACTTGATCCTTTTGTGAAGAACCGCGAGGTCTCCCAGCATCTGTACCAGATAAGCGAGCTTCTGGAGCTTCAGGCCGAGAACAAGTACAAGGTCATAGCTTATCAGAAGGCTGCCAGATCCATAGAGTCCCTCAAGGAAGATGTAGAGCAGGTCTGCCGCGAAGGGCTCCTACAGGACATCCCAGGGGTGGGCAAGGCCATAGCTGAAAAGATAGAGGAGTACCTATGGACAGGGAGGATCAAGGCCTTTGACGACATCCTCTCCAGGACGCCAAAG
The DNA here is from genome assembly GCA_964556405.1 of uncultured Methanotrichaceae archaeon. Taxonomy (GTDB): domain Archaea; phylum Halobacteriota; class Methanosarcinia; order Methanotrichales; family Methanotrichaceae; genus UBA114. The sequence continues at coordinate 5,854 of CAZKWM010000082.1, forward strand.
GGCCTAGCCGAGCTTCTGCAGCTCTCGGGGATGGGGCCCAAAACCATATCTATGCTCCACGAGACGCTCAACATAACCAGCATCGATGAACTGGAGAAAGCGGCCAAGGAGCACAGGATAAGGCGTCTGCCCAGGATGGGGCCTACCAGCGAGAAAAATATCCTCAAGGCCATAGAGAGGTACAGGAGAAGGAGCACCAGGATTCCCCTCTATGCGGCAGAGCCCATAGTTGATGAAATACTATCCAGGTTAAAAGAGCTCGAGGGCCTGGGAAACATCACCGACGCCGGAAGCTACAGACGCAGGAAGGAGACTGTGGGGGACATAGATATCCTGGCCACCTCAGCCAAACCTGCCGATCTGATATCCGCCTTTGTCAGGATGCCCATGGTAGAGGAGGTCCTGGGCAAAGGCCCAACCAAGGCCACGGTCATAGTCAAGGGCGCCGTCCAAGTGGACCTGAGGATCGTGGAGCCCAGATCCTACGGCACCGTTCTTCAGTACTTCACAGGGTCCAAGGATCACAATGTGAAGCTTCGCAGTGTGGCCCTGGACAAAGGCTATTCCCTGAGCGAGTACTCCCTAAAAAGGCTGGCTGACGGCCAGGAACTTTTCTATCCCAGTGAGGAGGAGGTCTACACTGCCCTGGACATGGATTACATACCGCCCGAGATCCGGGAGGACACCGGCGAGATAGAGACTGCTCTGGACCATAGGCTCCCGAAGCTTCTTGAGCTGAAGGATATAAAAGGGGACCTTCACATCCACAGCACCTGGGCCGACGGCAGATCCTCGGTGGAGGAGATGGCCAGGAACGCCAAGAGCTTGGGGTATGAGTACATAGCCATATGCGACCATTCTCCCAGCATCGGCCTCACAGGGGGATTGTCCCAAGAGCGCTTGGAGCAGAAGATCGACGCCATAGCAGCCACCAACGAGGGCCTGGAAGGCATAACCGTGCTATCGGGGACCGAGATGGATATCAGGGCCGATGGCACCCTGGACTACTCAGATGACCTCTTGGCCAGGTGCGATGTGGTGGTGGCCAGCCTTCACATGGCCCAGCAGCAGAAGGAGAGGACCATCACTGGTAGACTAATATCGGCCATAGAGAACAGGAACGTGGACATCATTGCCCACCCTACGGGGAGGATAATTGGGAAGCGCGAGCCCTATGAGATGGATATGGCTGCGGTACTGGAGGCTGCGGCCAGGAACGGCACGGCCATGGAGATCAATGCCCACCCCAATCGTCTGGATTTAAATGATAGGTGGGCCAGGACCGCCAAGGAGATGGGCATAAAGCTGTCCATAGGCTCGGACGCCCACCAGGCAGCCCACATGACGGTAATGAGGTACGGGGTGGATGTGGCCAGGCGCGGGTGGCTGGAGAAGGGAGATGTGCTCAACGCCATGGGTCTCCAGGAGCTTTTGAGACGATTGGGCCGTCTATAAGCTATCGATAATCCACCAATAAATCGTCAATAAGGCGGCTCAAATCTTTCTGGTAAAATTTAATAGAACATGCAGCCTAGTCATTACAGAGGCGCAAGAACGACAGATGCTCAGGAAAAAGTACACACACATAAGGGCATGTCAAGCAGGGGCTTTTTGGACGCCAACCGCATCATCGATGGGCTGAACATAAAAATAGGAGATACCTTCCTGGACGTAGGGTGTGGAGACGGCTACATCTCCCTGGCAGCATCGCCCTATGTAGGCCTTGATGTTCAGGTAAGCGTCAGATCGTTGAAGTAGGAAGCTCCGGCCTTTAGGCCAGAGAGGAAGTCCCATGTGAAAGGTTTATGCTCTGGATGTAGATGAAGATGCCATTAACGCTTTAAAGAAGGTTATCAGAGAGAATTAGATCCCCAATATCGATACCATCGTCGCCGACGCCAGCAATAAGATACCCCTCTTCGACGAGAGTATAGATCTTACGTTTATGTCCAACGTCCTCCATGGCTTTGTAGCCAACGGCCAGGCCGAGAGGATGGTGGAAGAGGTTACCAGTGTGACGAGGCACGGTGGAAGGCTTGTTATCATAGAGTTCAAAAAGCAGGAGAGTCCCATGGGCCCTCCACCTGTCCATCAGGTTGAGCCCAGAAGATCTGGATAGACTGACTGGCAAGTATGGCTTCAGGAGAATCCTTGAAGACAATATGGGCCCCATAGCTATCTGGCCATGTTTCAGAGAGAAGGAGCCTGTAACCCTGAAGATGAGAGATGCTGGCTGGATAGATATAGCACGATTATGAACCGCTGAGAGGCTTGACAAAGCATCTCTGCAAAGGGTGCCTTTATCGAGGGCACCCCTGCCACCAGGGCATGAAAGGCTTATTAACTCCTGGGAAAAAGGACCGCCCATGCGACTCTCCAATCAGGCCATGGTGGCCCTGATCACCATCGTCTGCCTCCTAGCTCAGGGTTACCTGTTCACCTATCTCCTCAATGTGGAGCCCAACGTCATCATCGACTTCATTCCCCTGATTCCTTATATCCTGTACATCTACGCCAGAAACAAAGGGGTATGGCATTATGATAAGCTCCTCTACTGGATGGCGGCAACCATCGTTCTGACCATGACAGACGTGGCGCCCTTCCTCTACCAAGCGTACCGCTGATACTTCTAAAGGCTGTCAAAGGAAGCCCAAGGCAGCCCATCTAGTATGTTTTGCCAGAATGTGAGATTAGGACGTATTTATCTAGGTTGATGCTAAGAATATTAGTAAAAATTTTTAAGTTCCCCGTACCTTCATGTGCGAGTAGAGGAGTGGGAACCGAGTAGATAAAGTCATCACATCTCTACCCAAAAGCCGTTTCTTCATTTATCATATCAGAGGCCTTGAGGCTAAGAACCCGTGCAATTTCACAAACTTCCGAAAACCATATTAATCTTTCAAGGACAGTTAGAATATATGCGCTTCAAGGACAGGGTGGACGCTGGCCGGAGGCTGGCCGAGGCCCTGGAGAACTACAGGGGCAAAGATGTAGTAGTCTACGCCTTGCCCAGAGGCGGCGTGGTCCTGGGCTATGAGATCGCCAGGGCCCTGAGCGCGCCTCTGGACCTGATCATCACCAGAAAGATCGGATATCCCGGTAACCCCGAGTGTGCCCTTTGTGCCATCTCTGAGGAGGGCGGGATGATCTGCGAAAGATCGGGAATCTCCCTTATCAGCGATGACTGGCTTAAATCCGAGGCCCAGAAGGAGATGAAGGAGGCCAAAAGAAGGCGAGAGACCTACCTGGCCGGAAGACAGCCCCTTCCTGCCGCGGATAAGGTGGCCATAGTGGTGGACGATGGAGCGGCCACGGGCCTCACCCTCCTTCTGGCAGTCCAGGTGCTCAGAGACCGCCATCCAAGAAAGATAATGGTGGCGGTGCCGGTGGCCTCAGAGGACGCTGTAGAGAAGCTCAGGGAGGTTGCAGATGAGCTGGTGGTCCTGGAGGTGCCGCCGTACTTCGAGGCAGTAGGAGCTTACTACCAGCAGTTCCCCCAGCTTACGGATGACGAAGTGATAGACCTCATGAGAGCTTAAGGCATGGGATAAAGAAGTAATATACCTCAATAATAAAAGGATTCAGCAATAAAAAACGTGGGCTGTATTCCTCGATCCCTCTATTAAAACGGGAGTGATTAGCCCTGTCTTTCTCTCAAAGATTTTTAAAAGAATGCTGCTATATATGCCGCTTCATTTTTATACCAACCCGAGCATTAGCTGACGAAAGGAGAGGTGCTGGATTGGACTCTGCAGATCCCATCGAAGAGTACGATAAGGCCCTGGGCATCTACGAGAGGGTCATGGCCCTGGAGAAGGACCCCGTTTTTAGGGCCAGCATCTACAGAAAGGTCGGGAACCTTTACTCGGAGATCTCCAAGCGCAGGGACCGCAAGGAGAACTGCAAGAAAGCGGTAGATGCCTACAGATCTGCCCTTGAGATATACGATAAAGAGCACTTTCCAACTCAACGGGCAGAGATTCTTTTTGATCTTGGGTTCATCCATTATATCCTCTCCGAGAGGGAAGACAGGGCTTTTAACTGCTCTGAGGCTGCGAGAGCTTTAAAGGAAGCCTCAAACATCTACTCCAAGGAGATATACCCCCACCAGCACGCGGACCTTAAGTTGGAACTTTGTAGGATCTACAGGAGGCTTGCCGATGTCGAGGACAAAGCTCTCAATGCCCAAAAGGCGGTAGAGGCCTGCAAGGAGGCCCTCGAGATCTTCGATCTCAAGGCTTCCACTGCCTGGTACGCCGATGCCAAGGCATGTCTTGGAAGCTCCTATCTGACCCTGGCCGA